>JALYUM010000096.1 GCA_030853745.1 Pseudomonadota bacterium
GAACATCGCAAACTGGCGCGGCCGGGCGATATTTGACGGCCGGCGTTTCGAGTACATGTCCGCGACTTTGATATTGAAGAAATCCGCCACTGTCTTCTGAATGTTTTCCACGGAAATCTGGCGGTTCTGCACCGACAATAAATCCTTCAGCGCTTCCTTCACCACGTCGATAGTGATGTCCTTGCCGTGAAAACGCGAGTACGCCAGAATTTTGCGCAGCGCGCCTTCCAGCTCGCGCACGTTCGAACGCAAATGCTTCGCCACAAAGAACGCCACATCATCCGAGAAAGTCACGCCTTCCGATTGCGCTTTCTTCAGCAAAATGGCCACCCGCATTTCCAGTTCCGGCGGCTCGATAGCCACCGTCAAACCGGAATCGAAACGCGAGATCAGGCGGTCATCCATGCCGGTGATCTCTTTTGGATACGTATCGCTGGTAATGATGATCTGTTTCTTCGCCGCGATCAGCGCTTCGAACGCATAGAAAAACTCTTCCTGCGTACGGCTTTTACCACCGAAGAATTGAATATCATCGATCAGCAGCATGTCGAGCGAATGGTAGTAGTGCTTGAAGTCGTCGAAGCCTTTGCGCTGGTACGCCGTCACTACGTCGCGCACGTACTGTTCCGCGTGAATATAGCGGATGCGCGCATTTGGCTGGTCGGCCATTACCTGGTTGCCGATCGCATGAATCAAGTGGGTTTTACCGAGGCCCACGCCGCCGTAAAAGAACAGCGGGTTGTACGACACGCCCGGGTTGTTCGCCACCTGGATCGCGGCGGCGCGCGCCAGCTGATTAGCCTTACCGGTCACGAAACTGTCGAACGTCAAATCCGTATTGATGCGGCTTTGTTCGCGCCGCGGCGAGTTGGCGATATTCAGGTTTTCCTGGCCGCCATTGCTCGAGGAACCGGACATCGGATTGCCATAGTGTGACTGTGGCGCATCAGGTGCAGGACGCACTTCCTGGCCGCCAGTGGCCATCGGTGCTGATGAGCCTGCTGCTTTTTTAGGCGCGCTGTTTTTCGGGTCGAGCACAAACTGCACCTCCACCGGCGCTTCCCAATATTGGGCGGCAAGGGCGGTGATGCGCGAGGCAAACTGGGTCTTCACCCAGTCGAGCTTGAAGCGATTCGGTGCGGCGATGCGCAGCTTGCCGTCCTCGTAATCGAGGGCGATCAGCGGCTTGATCCACGCGCTGAATTGCTGCGGGGTCAGCTCTAGTTCCAGCTGTGCGGAACAGGTCTGCCAAAAATTTTCCATGAATGCTGTAGTTGATGCGTAACACGCTATTCTACCCGCGACCAGCAAAGTTATCCACAGGTGCGTGGAGTTTTTCAGGGAGGCAAAGGCGTACCGGCGCAAGCGACCTGCACAACACTAGCCTTGACAGAAGCTGGCGAAATGGGTTCTAATCCAAGGTTCCCCGCCCATGTTTCCGCGCAGAGCAGTGCTTTTGCATGGTTGTTAATGTGCGTGAGTGGGCGAAAACCGTATCTGCCGAGGCGTGTCGCTGGCTTGTAACCAGCTGCGAAATGTCATTGGCGCCAGATCCTGACGGCTTGTCAGACCCGATTTTGCAGTTTATTTTGCTTTAAGCGAGACCACCATGAAACGTACTTACCAACCTTCCGTCGTCCGTCGCAAGCGCACGCACGGCTTCCGCGCTCGTATGGCTACCCGTGGTGGCCGCGCAGTGCTCAACGCACGTCGCGCAAAAGGCCGCAAGCGTCTGGCCGTATAAGGCAGATCGCTTCTGATCGAGCGCAGTCGGCCATGACAGGCGACGGTTCACACGACTTCGCGCGCGTTCGGCGTATCGTAAAAACGGATGAATTTTCATCCGTTTTTCGTTTGCGCCCAGCACAAAAAACCACGCATTTCGTGCTCCACACGGTTCCCAACGAACTGACGCATGCGCGCCTGGGCGTTGTCGCGGCCAAACGGTTTGCACCGCGCGCGGCTACGCGCAACACCATCAAGCGCATCACGCGCGAGCTGTTTCGCGTCACGCCGCTGCCGCCGATCGACTGCGTGGTGCGCCTGGCGCGCCCGGTCAACACCAAAAATGGCCCCGCCACCACGACGGCGCTCAAGGCCGCCTTGCGTGTTGAATTGACACGCCTGTTCGCGGCGCAATCCGCACTGGTCAAAAAACCGGTGCCAGCGCCGACACCGGCCCCTGACGACGCCACATGAAAACAATCCTGGTCCTGATCCTGCGCGCCTATCAGCTTGTGCTGTCGCCCATGCTCGGCCAGAATTGCCGGTTTTACCCGTCCTGCTCGCATTATGCGATTGAGGCATTGCGTAGCCATGGCGCCGCGCGCGGGAGTCTGTTGAGCCTGCGCCGCGTATGCCGCTGCCATCCCTGGAACGAAGGCGGGCTCGACCCAGTTCCTCCCCCGCCACCACATTCCCATTCAGCCGCTCGCGGTTGTCACCACTCCTGATGAAATACCTCAATGGATATTAATAAACGTACCATCCTGTGGATCGTGTTTGCCGTCTCGCTGGTTGTCCTGTGGAACGACTGGATGGTCTCGAACGGCAAGCAATCCATGTTCTCGATGACGCCGCCGCCGAAAGTGGCGACGGTGCCGGCAGCCACTGCAACGGTGACACCTGTGCCTGGCATGGCGACTACCGTCACCGACCCGTCCGCACCGGTTGCGCTGAAAAGCGAAATCATCACTGTCACGACCGACGTCTTCAAAGTCGACATCGACACTGCCGGCGGCGTTGTGCGTCACCTGGAACTGTTGAAGTTCAAGGAGCCGACGCATCCGGGCTGGCTGGGTGGCTGCTTCGGCCTGTCGAAAGATTGCCAGACCAATCGCGGTACCGAGAAAAATGAAGTGTTGTTCGACCAGGGCGGTGGCAAAACTTACCTGGCCCAGACTGGCCTGATCGGTGCCGCCAATTTGCCGAACCATCAAACGATTTACGCGGCCAAACCAGGCGTGCGCGTGCTTGACAATGGTAATCAGGTGCAATTGGTGATGGAAGCGGAACAGGGCGGCGTCAAGCTGACCAAGACGTTCACGTTCAAGCGCGGCGACTACGTCATTGATGTGCGTCACGACGTGACCAATACCGGCACCGTTCCCGTGGCGCCAACGCTGTACCTGTCCCTGCTGCATGACGGCACCAAGCCGGCCACCGACTCGTTCTTCAATAGCAGCTACACCGGTCCGACGCTGTACACGTCGACCGATCACTACAACAAGCTGAAGTTCGACGACATCGAAAAAGGCAAGGCATCGCACGCTACCCAGGCAAATGACGGCTGGATCGCGATTTCGCAGCACTTCTTCGTGTCGGCATTTATTCCCGCCGATAAAGTGCCACGCGCGATCGAAACCCGGAAAGAAGCGACTAACCTGTATTCGATCAGCACCAAGCAGCCACTGGGCAGCATTGCTCCCGGCGCTACCGTGTCGGCTGAATCGCGCCTGTATTCCGGTCCGCAGGATGAGAAGCGCCTGGAAGCCGTTGCACCGGGCCTCGACCTGGTCAAGGACTACATCTGGCTGACCATCATTGCAAAGCCAATTTTCTGGGTCATGACGCAATTGCACAATGTGCTGGGCAACTGGGGCTGGACGATCGTCGCCTTCACCATTTTGATCAAGCTGCTGTTCTTCCCGCTGTCGGCTGCCGGTTACCGCAGTATGGCCAAGATGAAAGTCGTGGCGCCAAAAATGACTGCCATTCGCGAAAAGTACAAGAGCGATCCGGCCAAGATGAACCAGGCCACGATGGAGCTGTACAAGAAAGAAAAGATCAACCCGCTGGGCGGCTGTCTGCCGATCCTGGTGCAGATGCCGGTATTTTTGGCCTTGTACTGGGTGCTGCAGTCGTCGGTCGAGTTCCGCGGCGCGCCATGGATCCTGTGGATTCAGGATCTGTCGCAGCATGACCCTTGGTGCATCCTGCCAATCCTGTATGCCATTTCCATGTTCGTGCAGCAAAAACTGAACCCGGCCCCGGCCGATCCGATGCAGGCAAAAATGATGCTGTTCATGCCGCTGATTTTCTCGGTCATGTTCTTCTTCTTCCCGTCCGGCCTGGTGCTGTACTGGGTGGTCAACAACCTGCTGTCGATTGCGCAGCAGTGGGTGATCAACAAGAAGCTGATGCCGCAACCGATGAAGTAAGTTTTTGTGTCGATGAAAAGCCCGCGCACGTCGCGGGCTTTTTTTGCGCCTGACGCAGCGCATTGATCGCGCTCAATCATCTACAATTCCGCCATGACTCCAGACAATTCCCCCATCGCCGCTATTGCCACCGCACCCGGTCGCGGCGGCATCGGCGTCGTCCGCGCCTCCGGCAAGCAATTAGCTGCCCTGATCGATGCCCTGTTTCCCGGCGTCGCGCTAAAAGAGCGCCACGCCACTTATTTACCGTTTAAATCCAGCAACGGCGACATCCTCGACGAAGGCTTGGCCCTGTATTTCCGCGGTCCGCATTCCTACACTGGTGAAGACGTGCTCGAACTGCAAGGCCACGGCGGCCCGGTCGTCCTGCAGATGTTGCTTGCGCGCGTGCTTGAAGCGGGGCGCGACGCCGGTCTGCGCCTGGCCGAACCGGGCGAATTTACGCGCCGCGCCTTCATGAACGACAAGCTTGACCTGGCGCAGGCCGAAGCGGTCGCCGACCTGATCGATGCGTCCACCGAAGCGGCTGCGAAGTCGGCGTCGCAATCGCTGTCCGGCGCTTTTTCGAAAGTTGTCCACACGCTCGTCGAGCAAACTATCCACCTGCGCATGCTGGTCGAGGCTACGCTCGATTTTCCGGAAGAAGAAATTGATTTCCTGGAAAAGTCGGATGCCCGCGGTCAATTGGCAGTCATCATCCAATCACTCGATCACGTTTTCAGGCAGGCGGCTCAGGGTGCGTTGCTGCGCGAGGGGCTCAATGTCGTGCTGGTGGGACAGCCGAACGTCGGCAAATCGTCGCTGTTGAACGCGCTGGCCGGATCCGATGTCGCGATCGTCACACCGATTGCCGGCACTACGCGCGACAAGGTCAGCGAGACGATCCAGATTGAAGGCATTCCGCTGAACATCATCGATACGGCCGGCATCCGTCCGATCGACGATGACATTGATGTGGTCGAACGTATCGGTATCGAGCGTACATGGGGCGAAGTGGGCAAGGCCGATGTCATCCTCCACTTGCTTGATGCCAATTTCGGTCCGCGCGCTGCCGATGAAGCCATCGTTGCGGCGTTTCCCGAAAATGTGCCGGTGCTGCGTATCTGGAACAAGATCGACCTGTCCGGTCACCATCCTGCTATCGATCGCAGCGAGGATGCGACGCATCTGTATCTGTCGGCCAATGAGCACCAGGGCATTGATTTACTGCGCACCGAGCTGCTGCGCATTGCTGGCTGGCAGCAGACCGGCGAGTCTTTGTACCTGGCGCGCGAACGCCACCTGATCGCGTTGCGTAGTGCGCGCCAGCATCTCGATTTTGCTGCCGCACATGCCGCCCAGACTGACCAGTCGCTCGATTTGTTTGCGGAAGAGTTGCGTCTGGCACAGGCGCAATTGTCGAGCATTACCGGACAATTTACGCCTGACGATTTACTTGGCGTGATTTTCAGCCGGTTTTGTATCGGGAAGTGACGCGCCTGAGCTGACATGGCTTGCGGGCCAGGATCCTCGCCCGAGAAACACACCACGGGCGCGAACCGGTTCAGGCGGCAATGGGCATCACCACCGGCTCGTTTCCTTGGCTCATGGAGTCGTCTGTTTCCTGCACGGGACTATTCATGATGCCGATAATGATGGCAATCACCAAAGCAGTAAAAATCAGCGAGATGGCAATTCCCCACTGCGACCACTTGCGCTGTACCCGATTGAAATGTTCCACGCTGTCCCAGTGATTGTTGCGCCATGCCATTTCGCGCCCATTGAAGCCGAGCCAGATGATCACTACGACATTCACATACGGAACCAGCGCCAGCAAGCCGATCCAGGTTTTGTTGCCAATGGCCCAAATCCAGCTTAGACAAAATGCACCCCAGCACCATCCCCGCACGCCTTCTGGAAGGGCTTGCTGCGATATTGCATTGCCCACCTGAAATACCCCGGGCGTGCTTGCGGGTCCAGTGTTTTGACTGTCAATATGACGTTGCGCATTACCGCAGCCGCCACAAAAAAGTTCGGCTTCAGCCGACTGCGTGCCACATCCTGTACAAAACATGCTTGGCTCCATTGCTTATCAAGGTGAAAAAACCGTGCGTTGATCAAAAATTCAGCAAAAAAACGCCGACCACAACGACCGCAGCCGTAATCCCGCCCTGCACCCGGCGACGCCTTTGTTTGACTGCACCAGGCAGGGGTGCGTAATTGATGCCCCACAGTGCTTGCCATTGCGCACCGCCTACTGAATGTCGTCTTTCGACAGTGCCACCGCGTGCGCGATGGTCGCAACTGCCGCAAAACCGGCCAACGACAGCTGCCTGGCTGCCACACGCGGTGCATAACATATGCGCTCCTTATTCAATAAATTTCCGTCGGGAATGTATTGAAAGCTTTATGCAGTGGGCGGATCATGCGTTTGAGCAAGTTTCTGTTATTTCGTGGCGGATGGGGCATTGGCAAAAGCCTGTGCTAGGCTTCGCCATCGCCTGACAAAAATGGACCCTGCATGACTTTCACCTCCTTGCCACGTCGTTGCCTCATCGCCATCACTGGCGCCGTCCTGCTGGGCGGCCTGCTGTCCGGCTGCACTACCCTGAGCGGTCCGCATCAGGTCGACATTCCGCTGGAAAAGTTGCAGGCAGGATTGGACCGGCGCTTCCCAATGAATAATCGCCTGTTTGAGTTGCTCGACTTGCGCCTGTCGCATCCGCGCTTGCGCTTGCTGCCGGAGGCCGACCGCGTCGCCATCGAACTGGAGGCGTACGTGGCACCGCCGTTCATGCAGCAGTCGTTCACTGGCGCGTTGACAGTATCGGGACGCTTGTATGTCGACGCGGCCCGTGGCGCCGTGTTGATGGCCGAGCCGCATGTCGATCGCTTTACTTTGTCCGGTATCGATCCGTCGCGCCAGCAGCAACTGGGCGGCGCGGCGAACAATTTAATGGACAAGCTGGTGCGCGACATTCCGGTCTACAGCTTTCGCATGGAAGACCTGCGCTACGCCGGGGTCCAGTTCGTGCCAACGCGCCTGGTGACTACCCGCAACGGCTTGACGGTAACGCTTGAACCACAACGTTGAACGCTGTTTTTATTCCTGCACAAAAATTAATTTGTCAGGACGCACATTGGCCAAAGCTGTTGCGAACTGGCTTCATACCGCATGTGGGTGATTGCAGCGGATGGGCAATGGGCGCAAACTTGAGCCGTTGAAACGCCCTGTTGCATCTGCGGCACGCCGGTCAACAGATTTGACAAAGCGCATTTCTGACAGAGTCCGCTAACGTAATCTTGCGGGACAATTTTGACTTGTTGCCGGGTAAGGGGACAATGTGGAAAAAATACAGGACAATGTGCTGGGCGCACTCAGTGGCGCCGAATCAACCCTGGCGGCTCCCGCGTCGCCATCCAGGCCGCGGCACAGTTTGCCACCCAAGGGCTCTTGCTGGTATTGCGAAAAGCCGCTGGACAATGTGCGTCGTTTTTGCGGCAAGGAATGTGCGGACGGCTTCGATGACGAGGCGGCCTTCAGCCAAAAGAACGCCCCGGCGTGAACTTAGTAGTTGTGCGAGTAGTGCGGTGCTGGCTCGCTTGCCGGCCGGCTTGCAGGCTGACCCAGTAACTTCAGCGTGCGCTCGAAATCGAAGGCGGCCATCGAACGCGTCAATTCCTGCATGACAGCGCTGCCGAGCACGGTGCGCAGGTAGGCCGATGATTCTGCAAAAGCTTCCACTGCAGCACCATCTCCAACATCGAGCAATGCACGCAAGCGCGCGAGCGTGTCAGCCTGGGGTGCTGCTGGTTGTGCCCCCGTGTGCATATTTGGCGGAACACATGTGTCGCCTTTCAATAACTTGTCGAGTTCGCGCAAGACACGATTGAGCTCGGTTTCGAGGCGGTCCATGGCGCTGCGGTGGTCGCCATGTGCACGCAGCACATGCTCAAGGGCAACCGCATGACGGTGCAGCGGCCGTGCTTCGATCAGGCCGGAGGCGCCTTTCAGAGTATGGGTAAGACGCTGCGCCAGCGGCCGGTCGCCATCGGCCAGTGCAGTACGGATGGCGCCTGCGGCGCGGCCATAGTCGAGCCGAAAACGCGAAAGGATACGGGCAAACATGCTGCGGTCGCCCATCACACGGTCAATTCCGCCCGCTAAGTCGAGCGGTGCGCCAAACATTTCGTCAGCAGGGTCGAGCAAATTTGGCGGTTTCACAAAGCCCATTTCTTACTTGGTGGTAAATGACCAACTTTTTGTCACGGCGGTGCCGTTTACGGCGCCACTGAAGCTGACGTCATACACTGTAGCCGATTTCAAGGGCGCCAACGGAACGATGGCCGCGACCGAATTGCCGGTATAGGTTGGGTCGGTCGCCGCAGACAGCAGCTTGACACTCAATGCGCTGCCTCCGTGCGGCTGGATAGTGAACGATTGCACGGTAACGGTGGTATCGATGTTGGCATGCACGCTGACGGGATAGCCGACTTCGTTGATGCCTGCGACCGGGTCCGGCTCTTCGTAATCGCTGAAGAAATTCGGCGCGACACCGGTCTGACCGCTGTATGGCCATGTGGCGATGCCGGTGATGCCTGTGCCGAAGCCATTACGTGCGGCAAAATCTGTTGTGAAATAGTTATAGCCTGCCGACGTTGTGGCAGCGCCACCGCCAAATTCCTTGAACATGGGCTCGAATACGACAAAACGGTGATAAATTGCTGTGATCAGCTCTTCGGCCATGAAGACGCCCGATTTGTTGGTGGTGGCAGAAATCACTTCGCCATAGGCACGGCTGGCGTTGGTATTGAATGAATAGCCAGCCTGGGCCAGGCGCGCAGCCAGGTCGGCGCCGGTAAAGCCCGATTTGCCGGCGGTCTCGTCGTGAGTCACCAGGTTATTCAGTTTCTGATAATTGGAATGAGCCAGCGCAGCGGTATCGATCACGCTGTTACGCGTCAACCCGGCAACGCCAATCTGGGCGCGGCGGTAGTTGAACCAGTTCAAACCGTCGGTGGCAATATCGCCAGTCAGTGCGGGAGTGCCGGCCTCTACCACCGGTGCCGTCGTGGTGCCGCCGCTGCCGCCGGCATTACCGGTGCCCACGGCAACTTGCTGGGTTGCCGGGCTCGATGAGCTGCTGCCTCCGCCACAGGCTACCAGCGTTAAAGCTGCGGCGCAGCAAGCTAAAACACTCTGCAAACGTTGCAATTTGCTCATATGACCTCCAGAAGGCGAAACGCGAAAAGGAAGCCATTCTAGGCGAAAATGCGAAAAAGTGACGTGCGGCTGGGTTGCGTCACTACATTTTTTTCACCTGTAGAATAAGTGTCCAGATCAATAGAAGACCAACTAGTGAACCCTACTCGTAAACAGCGCCTGGCGCGCGCCAAGTTCGCCTTGCCCAGTTTCGTCACTTTGTTGTCGATTGCATGCGGTTTTGCCAGTATTGTCATCTCCGTCGACAACGCCCAGGTCGGCAGCCCGCACGATTACCGGCTTGCAGCCATTCTGCTCGTGCTTGCCGGCGTGTTCGATGCCCTCGATGGATTTGTTGCCCGCGCTACAAATACCTCATCCGAATTCGGCATGCAACTCGATTCGATTGCCGATGTGATGAACTTTGGTTGCGCACCTGGGCTGTTGTTGTATTGCTACGGTTTCGCACAGATGGCAGCTAGCCACCCGACATTGGTGCGCATGGGTGGCTTGGCTTGTTTCGTGTTCGTGGCGTGCGGCGCCCTGCGTCTGGCACGTTTCAATGTGAGTGTCGGGCGCACCGATCCGCGCTACTTCGTCGGAATGCCGATTACCGCTGGCGCCGCTTGCGTGGCAGCGGTGGTAGTGGCTTGGCCAGATCCGCTGCGAACGGTGGGCCAGGGCTTCATGCTGATGGCGTTGATGATCGGTGTTGGCGCGCTGATGGTATCGACCATCCGCTTTCCCAGCTCGAAGCAGCCGAAGAGCCGCGGCATGCTGGTGGGCCTGGCGATCGCGGCCGGTTTGCTGGCGTGGCTGCAAACACGCTTTTTTGCGCTGTTTTTCGTGTTTTATATCAGCGCCACGTTGCTGCTGAATATCGCATGGCACGGTGGATGGCGTGGCATACCGGCGCCGGCCGTCTATGAGGATTGACCCAGCTGCAGGACCGGAGCACGCGCTGCGAAGGCGCGCATGTCGCTCTGCAGGTTGGATTGCTTTTACTTATTGCGGCGCCGTGTATTTGACCGAATCAGGCGTACTTCTCCAGTAAAGCCGCCAGAAGGGCGGCACCGCGTTGCGCTTGCTCGAGGTCGGTCACATTGTCGCACTGGGTCACGATTGCGCCAGACAGTAGTTGCACAAACGCCCGGTCGAGCGCCTTCCTGGCCGCTGCCATTTGCTGGGCTACGGCGTCGATGTCGTTTGGCACGTCAGCCAATCCAATCAGGCGCTGCACGCCACGCAGTTGTCCTTCCACGCGCGCCAGGCGGTTCAGCAAATCCTTCTTTTGCACCGCCGTCAGGGCGCTGCCTTCGACGATGGTCAGCGGACGTTGCGCCATCATCGCTTCACGCGACTTCATGACCGCGGGCGGCGCGCAGGATGGCAAACCAGTCCGCGCGGCTGAGCGTGAACGTGGTGCCGGCCACAGCGACGGCAATCGCTTCGATGCGGCCACTCCCGGTCAATGGCAATGGCTTGCTTGGCAACTGCATGATCCAGGCAAATACCACGCTGGCAAACGGTTGTCTGATGCGGTCGGCGATCTCCTTGATAACGTGACGCAAGGCTTCAGCGGGGGCGTCGGTCGACGTAAATAAGCGCCCACCGGCGAGTGGCGACCAGATCATCGGCGCCACGTTCAGGTCGTGCAAACCATCGAAAGTTTCGTCGAACAACGGAGCGGTATGCAGCGGCGAAAACTCTACTTGGTTAGTCACCAGCGGCACGCGTCGGTTCAGCGCTTCGAATTGATGGCGGCTAAAGTTTGACACGCCAAAATGCAGAACTTTACCGGCATCGCGCAGTCTTATAAATGTCGCGGCCACTTCATCGAAGTCCATCAGCGGATCGGGGCGGTGAATCAGCAGCAGGTCGAGCCGGTCGGTGTGCAACTGGCGCAAAGATTCTTCCACCGAGGCAGTAATGTGCTCGGCGCTGGTATCGTAATGCTGGATGGCATGCTGGGGGCGTGCTGGCGACACCAGTTTGATACCGCATTTGGTGACCAGCTGAATGCGTGCGCGCAGCGACGGCTGGGCGCGCAGCGCTTCGCCAAACAGGCCTTCTGCGCTGTAGTTGCCGTAAATATCGGCGTGGTCGAAACTGCTCACGCCGAGCGTCAGGCATTGTTCGATGAAGGCAACCCGCGCCTCGATCGTCATGCCCCAGTCGCCCATGCGCCACATGCCGGCCACGATACGCGACAGCATCAGGCCGCTGGCACTGGTGGTAACGTGCGGACAAGATAAATTGACGGGGAGAGGACTACTCATGCGCGTGCTTTCGGAAAACGGACAAAGGGCGGCTCATGAAAGGCCGCCCAGAAGGTATTAATACTCTGATATTACTTAATGCCCTGACATTACTTCATCATCAGACGCATCGAGTCCCATGTGCGGCCAAAGAACGACGCTGCTGGCACTTCTTCCAGCGCGACCACCGGCAATACCAGCAGTGGCTTGCCATCGACCGTCATTTTCAGGGTGCCAACCGTGCCGTTGAGGGCCAGTGGCGCAACCAGCGGATCCTTGCGTTCGAGCACAGGCTTCAGCTTGCCAGCGACGCCTTTCGGTACCGTGACCAGTACGTCCTGGGCGAAACCGATCTTGACGGATGGCTTGCTGCCTTTCCAGACTTCCGGCGTGGCAATTGGCTGGCCTTTGCTGTACAGCTTGACCGTATCGAAATTCTGGAAGCCCCAGTTCAGCAGCTTCTGGCTTTCCTGGGTCCGTATCGCGTCGGAACTGGCACCCAGCACGACCGAAATCAGGCGGCGTTCGCCGGTAGTGCCGTTTGGACGCCGGGCCGAGGCAATCATGCAATATCCGGCAGCTTCGGTGTGCCCCGTTTTCATGCCATCGACGGTCGGGTCCAGCCACAGCAGGCGGTTACGGTTCTGCTGCGTGATCTTGTTGTAGGTGAACTGCTTGACCGAATCAATCTTGTAAAACTCGGGGAAATCCTTGATCACATGTGCTGCCAGGATTGACAAGTCTTGCGCAGTCGAATAATTGTCCGGGCTCGGCAAGCCGTGGGGATTGGCAAATTTGGTGTTTTTCAGACCCATACGCTGCGCTTCGCGGTTCATCAGCGTCACGAACGTGCCTTCGTCGCCGGCAACGGCTTCGGCCAGCGCCACGGCGGCATCATTACCCGACTGCACCATCAAGCCGTACAACAAATCATTTACTTTGACTGGCGTGGCAGGATCGATGAACATTTTCGAGCTGCTGTTGTCTACCTTCCAGGCCCGTACAGAAACGGTGACCATTTGATCGAGCGTCAGTTTTTTGTCCTGGATGGCACGGAAGGTCACGTACGCCGTCATGATTTTCGTCAGCGAGGCCGGTTCGATGCGGGCGGTCTGGTCTTGCGCGGCAATGATCTGGCCACTGGTGGCATCCAGTAGCAGCCACGATTTGGCGGCAATCGATGGTGCAGGGATAGACTGCGCGCTGGCGGAAGATACGACGAGGATACTGGCGGCCACAGCCGCTAAGAGTTTTTTCATGGGATGGGTGTCGTCAATCAAAGTGGTGGAGCGAGGCAACGCGCGGCGGCATTGCCTGAAAGAAGAGGGCTAATTATAGCCGCACGCTCAGGAGAATCCCGAACAACCTGCTGCACTTTGCACTGGCGGTCTGCGATGCTCGCTGAACATCCGAACAGCTACGCTTCTTAACCGCTATTGCTGTGATTTGTCGCGGTTTTTCGAATTTCCTTCAGAAAAAACTGGCGTCAATCGCGGCGCCAGAGTTGCGTGACCAGATTTTTGATATGGCCAAGTTTGCGGTGAAAAAAATGATCGGCGCCCGGGATGACCGTTACAGGAATGTCGAGTGGGCGGGCCCAGTCAAATACCTGGGTCAGGGTGATGGTGTCGTCGACTTCCCCGTGAATCAGGATGGTATCGGCCGGCACTGGCGGCATGGGCCATTTGCCAGCAGCGGTACCAACCAGCACCAGGCGTTCCGCTGGACGGCCTTCCGACTCCAGGCGTTGCTGTAATTGTGCCTGCACGAACGTGCCGAAAGAAAAGCCGGCCAGCGCGATCGGCAAGCCGGGGTATTCCGCTTTCATGTAGTCGTACATGATCAGCATGTCGTCGGTTTCGCCGATGCCGTTGTCATGCACGCCTTCGGATGCCCCGACGCCGCGAAAATTGAAGCGGGCCACCACGTAGCCGAGGCCGGCAAACGTGCGGGCCAGGGCGTGGGCGACCTTGTTTTCCATCGTGCCGCCATAGAGCGGATGCGGGTGCGCAACCAGCGCGATGCCGATCGGGACTGCGTCATTGTCGGGCGGGTCGAGCAGGCATTCCATCTTGCCGGCATTGCCGTCGAGGGTGAACTGGCGTGAGTGTTTATTCAGGACATTCATAATTGATACGCTGGCATGGCATTAAATTTTGAGGCGGTCGACCACTTTGCCGCCCACGATGTGGGTGTCGATGATGTCGTCAATATCCTGGTTGTCGACGTAGGTGTACCACGTGCCCTGCGGATAGATCACTACGACCGGTCCTTCTTCGCAGCGGTCGAGGCAGCCGGCCTGGTTGATGCGCACCTTGCCCGGACCAGAAAGGCCGAGTTCCTTGATGCGCTTTTTTGCGTGCTTCTGCGCGCCTTGGGCATTGTGCTGGCCGCAACTGGCGCGGCTGCCATCGTCACGCTGGTTCATGCAGAAAAACACGTGCTGTTGAAAGAATGGTTTGTCGTCGCTCATATCGTTCTCGCTCATTTCGTGGGTTATTGCCATGATACCTGTTCAACGCCCCAGGGACGCCTGACAAACATGCCGTGCGTTGCGCTGCGTTGCCCCTGGCAACGTTTTTTGAGGCCCTTGAAGGCAGCCTTAATGGCGATTCAATTTGTGCGACGGCAGCAAAAGAAACCAGAGTGCAAAAAACGGCCATAGCAACGACAGCATTTGTGCCGCGCCATTGAAATTCAGGAATTTCCCCTGCACCCATCCTTGCAGCGTTGCGATAAAGTAGGGGTTGACCGGAATGGTATTGACCACCAGCAGGCTCAGCACGAGTGTCACAACAGCCAGTCGCCTTTGCGCCACCTGCGGCGCGAAAGCCAGTCCAGCTAGCATGATCAGGCCAATCAAAAAGCCGCCATCGGCACCGGGTGTCATCCAGACGAAGCCGTTGTCAGGGCCGAACAGCAGCGATGTCGAAATGGTTTTCACGCCAAGCGCGGCAGCCAGCAGTAAGGTCATCAGGAAAAAACGTGGCGCACCTCGGCGTACCAGGCACAGCATGGTCAGCACGGCGCCCGTCATGCCGCAGGCTGTGATGATAGTTTCCGATAGCCAGTATTGCTCGACGCTCATGTCGGCGCCGGGACGCAACATGCTGACCAGGTCGATCGTGGTATCGAACCAGTCCGACAGCCAATCCGAAATAATTGGCAGCACTTGCCCGTGACCAAATAAATATCCCTGGGGATACAACTGGGCCAGCGGCCACAAGGCGATCAACACCAGGCCCTGGCTGGCATGCGACGTAAACCAGCGCCGCCGCAGCGCATACAGGCGACTATGCACCATCAGGGCGCGTGTAATCCGCACACCGATCAGCGCGCCGATCAAGCCACCAAGCGAGTTGGTCGCCAGATCGAGGTTGGATGGCACGCGGCTGGGCAAGAATGTTTGCACCGATTCCATCGTGCCCGAGATCAAGATGCTGCCTGCAATGCCCAGCAGCAGCGCCCATACCCCGCGTACGCGCGGGTACAGCGACAGCACGATCAATGCACCCAGCGGCGCGTAGCCGACGATATTCACGCCGACATCGAAACCTGTCCAGTAACGTTGCTTGACGAGATTGAGAAAGCCAAACGGCGACAGGCCGCTATTGTGCCAGCCGATAAATGGAAACCAGCTGGCGTAGACGATCAGCAGGAAATAGGCCAATAGAGCAGCACGCGCCACGGGCGAACCGCGCGCCGCGATGGCTGCCGCAGGCCCCACCGCACCCGGCATTTGTTTTACGGCGGATGGCTGGGCTGCCGGTGCGGCTGGGGTCTCTTCCTGTGTCATATTTACCGGGGCGGTATTGTTGCCAGCCAAGCGACGATATCGGCAGCCACCGCATCGGTACTGGCGGCCAGTGCCGCGGCGCCGCCGGCAGCATCGGCGGTCGCAGCCGTGCTCGTACGACGGAAACTTTTCTGGTCTACCAGAACGCGACCCTGAAATACCGACGCGCGCACCGAAAGTTCACCTTCGCTTTGTGCCACGCCAGTAAAAGTGTGGATGAAATCGTCGACATCGATGCGCAGGATCGCCACGCCGGTAGATGCATCCGTGGTCGACAAAACTTTCGCGCCAGTCTGCGCGATGCGGGTTTTGAAGCGCTGGGTCAACATTTGCAACGGCGTGGTGCTCCAGCGGCTATTGGCGTAGGAACGTGCCTGCAAGGGGTCGGAGTAGCTGAGGCGATAGTAGATGCGCTCGCTGTCGTAGGCCGACGAACCGGTCACATCGGTCACCACCAGCGAGCTGAGCAAACCAGACGGCGCGGTGGCAGCGACGCTCGCCGGTGCACGCGCCGGGCCGAAGTCATAAATCGTATTCGGCGCACTCTTGCTCGACGCACAGCCGGCGAGCTGCGCGGTTACAGCGACGGTGGCAACTAACATCAGGCGCTGCAGGATCTTGTTCATATGTTTTCCTTATTTATTCGGGGCCACGAAACCAGGCTCACCCGGACCTGGCGTTGCGTTCGGTGCGCCGAAGAGAATGCTTTGCGGCCGGTCGCTCAGTGAATTGGCAGTGCGCTTGACGGCGCGCAAAGACAACTTCGCCTCATCGGTCATGTCGGTCAGATGCGGCAACGTTTGCAGCTCCAGGTCGTTGACCACGCCTTCGACCGAACTGCCAACACGGTCCACCGTGGAATTCAGGCGGGTGATTGCGCCGTCCGGCGCTTGCAGGCTGTTGGCCAGCTTTTCGTAGGTGCGTGCAGTTGACGTGACGCTGGTCGTCGCTTCGCCAAACGTGGTCAGGTCGTGGTCGAATTTCTCGGTCATGCCAGGCAGGCGCGCCAGGGTCGGTTCCAGCCGGGCGGGAATGGCGGCAAACGATTCCGCGGCCTTGCCGATATTGTCGAAGGCAGTCGTGATGGTCTTCGCATTCTCGGCGTTCAGCATTTTGTCGAGGTTATCGGTGATATGTTCGGTTCGGTTTAGGATAGCCAGGCCGCGCTTTTCAATCTGGTCCAATAATCCTGGGCGCAGCGGAATACGTGCGACCTGTTTCTCGCTGCTGGCCAGCAAAGGCGACCCGGTGCGTTCATCGTCCAGTTGAATAAAGGCGATCCCGGTGACGCCCTGGTAGCCGAGCGAAGCAAACGTGGTGCTGGTAATCGGCGAGCCAGTATCGACTGACAGTTTGATCAGAATCTGGCCGGTGGTATGCGGGTCGAAAATGATATCGTCAACGCGCCCAACTTCCAGGCCGCGATAACGTACCGTCGCTTGCGGATTCAGACCGGGAATCGACTGGGTTGTCACAATTTGAAACGGGATACGCTCGGTGCGGTCGCGGTTGAACCACATCCCGGCCAGGATGGCGGCCGCCACCAGTACCAGCGTAAAAATACCCGTCATCAGGGCATGCGATCTGTTTTCCATTATTCCTCCGTATCCATTTCAGCGTCGCGATCATCGAGCACTTCAAGTGCTCTCTGGCCGCGTTCGCCCAGGAAAAATTGTTTGATGAAGGGGTGATCCACTTCAAGCACATCGCGCGTGGGGCCAATCGCGATCACGTGTTTTTCCGCCAGCACGGCGATGCGCGACGACAGGGCAAACAGCGTATCAAGATCGTGCGTCACCATTACCACGGTCAATTTCAGTTCGCGGTGCAAGGTCTGGATCAAGTCGACGAATGCATCCGACAAATCCGGATCGAGGCCAGCGGTAGGTTCATCGAGGAACAGCAATTGCGGTTCGAGGGCCAGTGCGCGTGCCAGTGCCGCGCGCTTTACCATACCGCCGGATAAGTCGGACGGCATTTTATTGGCATGTTCCAGACCGAGGCCGACCATGTCCATTTTCAGCATCACGGCGTCGTAGATCACGTCTTCCGGTAGTGCCCGTAATTCGCGCAACGGCAGCGCGATATTATCGAATACCGACAACGCCGAATACAGTGCGCCTTCCTGGAACAGCATGCCCCAGTGATTGCGCATTTTCTGCAACTGCTCGGCCTGCGCCGCGCTGACATCTTGGCCGAACACGCGCACACAGCCTTTGTTGGGTAATTCCAGTCCCAGCATCTGGCGCAGCAACACGGTTTTTCCGGTGCCGGAACCACCGACGATCGACAGAATTTCACCGGCAAAAATCTCGAGGTTCAAATCCTGGTGCACGACAGTGCGGCCGAATTTGGTCCACAGTCCCTGGATGTCGACAACCACATCGCCAACATCGCCCTCGGGCGGCCGGTTCAGACTTTGGCTGCGGCGTTTTGGTTTGAGCTTTTCTTTGGACCGCTCCATTAAAACCCCACGCCGTTGAAGATGATGGCGAACACCGCGTCGGCCAGGATAACGACGGTAATCGCGGTGACGACTGAAGTAGTGGTGCCTTTGCCGAGGCTTTCTGTATTCGGCTTGATACGCAAGCCGAAGTGACACGATACCAGCGCGATCAGCACGCCGAAGGTAATGCCTTTTAATATGCCGATGACGTAATTGGCCAGCGGGACCGCGTCCGGCAGCTTTTGCAGAAAATAGCGGGCTGACAAACCCAGTTCGATCTTGGCCGATACCATACCGCCAATCAGCGCCATCGCATCGGTCCAGACCACCAGTAGCGGCATCGAGACAGCCAGCGCAAGTACCTTTGGCAGAATCAGGCGAAATCCGTGCGATATACCCATCACCAGCATCGCATCGAGTTCTTCGGTGACGCGCATCACGCCCAGTTGCGCCGTGATCGACGAGCCGGAACGGCCTGCCACCAAAATTGCTGCCAGTAGTGGCCCGAGTTCGCGAATGACGCTCATGCCGAGAATGTTCACCAGGTACATGTCGCCACCGAACATTTTCAACTGCTGCGCCGACAGGTAGGAGAGCACCACGCCAATCAGGAAGCCAACCAGTGCGGTAATGCCAAGCGCTTGAAACCCCGCGTGATAAATGTTGGCGGATATTTCGCGCCACGGTCCCATTTGCGGGCGTTTGATGAAACGCCAGCTGTCCTGAATAACTTGTCCGATCAGCTTGAGAAAGGCTTGCAAGTGCTCGAAAAAAAGCAGCAAGGTAAAACCGAGCCGCATGACAAAATTGACGCGTTTTGGTCGGGAACGTGGCGGTTCTTTTTTGCCGGCTTCTTCGATGCGCTTGAACAGGTCCTCCTGTTTGGGCGCTAGTGTCAATTGTTCCGGGCGCTTTTTACCCCAGGCATTCCAGAACATTTGTGCACCGATATGGTCCAGGCTGACCACTTGCGACAAGTCCCAGGCGACGCTGGCCTGGTCTTTCAAGGATTGCAAGGTTGCGTTGACGCCTTTGAGCACACCTCTTTCCGACAACGCATGGACTTGCCAAACGCCTCCGGCGACAGCCGACTGCGCGTTTCCGGCTTTGGGGTGTTGGATAATTAATGTTGGCGCATTTTCAATCGGCATTGCATCAGTGTAAAAGAGAAACGCTTCCTATGCCACACGTCATCACTCGGCGGTCGACGTCGTACTGGTCAGATGGCGTGCCTGACGACTCGGCGCCACCACCGCTGGCTTTGTCGCCGGAGTATCAACGCGACCGGCATAATCGCTGGCAACCAGTGTCACCGCGTCCTCTTTCGGCATGCCACATACCTGCAACCATTCGCGCACCAGGCCGGCCAGGCGATCGAGCGCAATGCGGTGCGTCGCATCGGTGCGTGCGTAAATCCAGTCAGCAAACGACATGAAGTTTTCGAACGGCGCTTTGCCCAGCATGTGGCTGATCGTATTTTCAAAGCGCCCCGAGTTGGCCACCAGATCCCAATAGCGTGCGAAACGCACCAGCCGCTGCATCGTCGAAAAATCGATATCGCGCGTGGCCAGCACGGTGTAGGGCGGATAGGGATCGAACACCATCTTGAATGCTTCCGTATGGCGAATGATGGGAGTTCCGCGCAGGCGTTTTAATATGCCGAACTGAATTTCGTGGGGGCCGAGCGCAACCAGTTGATCGAAGCCGCGCGCAAAACTGGCGACGTCTTCGCCTGGCAACCCGGCAATCAGGTCGACATGCAAGTGTGCGTGCGAATGCTCCATCAGCCAGCGGATATTTTCGGCCGCTTTGGCATTGTCCTGGCGCCGGCTGACCAGCGCCTGCACCTCGGGGTTGAAACTCTGGATGCCAATCTCGAATTGCAGCGCGCCGGGCGGGAACTGCGCGATCCCGGCCTTCAGCGCATCCGGCAAGTGGTCCGGTACCAGTTCGAAGTGGGCATATACCGGGTCGTCCGGATTGGCTGCGATTTTGTCGAGGAAGAACTGCATGATCTTCAAGCTGGTTTTGATATTCAGGTTGAAGGTGCGGTCGACAAACTTGAACAGGCGGGCTCCCCGCGCATGCATGGTTTCCATCTGTTCCAGAAACGCGTCGAGCGGGAATGGCCAGGCGGTTTTATCCAGTGCGGACAGGCAGAACTCGCATTTGAACGGACAGCCGCGCGAGGCTTCCACATATAAAGTGCGGTGCGCGATATCGCCGTCACTATATAAAGAGTAGGGGAGTTGAATATCCGCCATCGGGGGTTGGACGCCCGCATGCACCTTCATCAGCGGCTTGGGGCCATCGAGAATTTCCGCACACAGTTTGGGCAAGGTGACATCCCCCCAGCCGGTCACCACATAATCGGCCAGCTTGACAATTTCCTGTTCAGCTGTCTCATGCGATACCTCGGGGCCACCCAGGATGATCGCCACCTGGGGAGCCACCTGCTTGAGCATGGCGACGACACGCGTGGTTTCTTCGACGTTCCATATATAGACACCAAAGCCGACGATTCGTGGCTGTGCCGCCAATAGCCGCTCCACCATCTCGGTAATCTTGGCGCCGATAACGAATTCCTGGATGGTGGTCTGTTCCGTTAGCGTGCCCATATTGGCGAGGAGATAACGTAATCCCAGCGAAGCATGGGCGTAGCGGGCGTTGAGGGTAGAAAGGACGATCGTCATGACAAGGAAGGGAAGCGGCAGCAAAGGGGTATTCTACCCACGCTCGCGCTAACTTCTTACTTATCTTCTTCAGCCCCTTGAAATAATGTGTACCCTTTGTTATAGTTCGCCTCCCAGCAAATTGCTGCAACAAATCAACAAGTTGCAGCAAGATGAACGGGGACTGTTTTAGAAACAGGGCAAAAAAAGAAGTTGACGTACAGAGCAAAACGCTTCATACTCTTTCTTCTTCGCGGCTGACAAACAAAACGCTTTGTCAACAAGCTGCAAGCAGTGCCGAATAAAGTTCTTTAAAAATTAACAGTCGATAAGTGTGGGCGTTTGATGAAGGTGCCAAAGACTTCGGTCTTTGATTACTTAAATTATCAGATGTTCACAAAAAAGAAATAGGTTACTTCGCAAGAAGTGATCGTCAGTATTTTGAGTGAGCGACCCGCTAGCAATAGCGGTGGCAGAAATGCCAAGCAACAGAGATTAAACTGAAGAGTTTGATCCTGGCTCAGATTGAACGCTGGCGGCATGCCTTACACATGCAAGTCGAACGGCAGCACGGGGCAACCTGGTGGCGAGTGGCGAACGGGTGAGTAATATATCGGAACGTACC
>JALYUM010000101.1 GCA_030853745.1 Pseudomonadota bacterium
GTCAAACAGGTGCACCTCAATCCAGATGTATCGATCAACGAAACAACGGCACCGGCATCAAATGCGCCGCTGTTTAAAAGAGCGGCTTAATGGCTACTAACGCGACAACTAGCTTGACAACTATCGAATGTCAGATGTGACACCACGTTTGCGGCTGGCACCACGTTTGCGGCCTGTGGCACCAGGTTTGCGGCCGATGTGCTTGCTCTTTGCCGGGCATGAAATAGCTTGGTCAGCGGTTAAGCTGTCGAGCTCGTGTCCAAATGTCAGACGTGGCACCAGGTTTCTCCAGGTTTCTTGGCGCTAAGTTTGCGTTTAACGTAACACCGGCAACTCGATATAACTCTGCGCATCCCCCGCGTGGTGGATCACATTGTCCGCCACGACGCCGACCTTTTCGCTTTCGTTCGGCCCGCCGGTGTTCAGGTTGCGGACGAATTTTGGGAAGTTCGACGATGTTACTTCGACGCGGATGCGGTGACCCACGCCGAACTGGTTGGCGATGGCAATCGGCGTTGGGCGGATGGTCGCCACTTCGCCTGGCGCCAGCATCGCGGGCTTGTCGTAGCCGTTGCGGTAGCGCGCTCGGAAGATGGTGTCGCCCAGGATCCACGCTGTGCCGTCCGGCGCAACGTCCACCAGTTTCACCGCAAAATCGGTGTCCTTTGCGCTGGACGATACCTTCAGCACGGCTTCTACAAATCCCGCCACGTCCACCGCTTTCTTCAACGGCTCGCTGCTGTACACCAGTACGTCGGCGCGCGCCTCGATTGGCCGTTGGTCGAACGCGCCCGGCACCACGACGCCGCCATTGCAGCAGTCAGCGCCACCGATGGTCTGCACCGGATTCATTGGATCGTAGCGATAGCGGTCCGGTGTTTCGCCCGTCGGTGCGGCCTCGCTTGCCAGACGGCCATCGCCATTGAGCGAATTGGCGCCGCCGCCAGAGCGCAGGTACAGGCGCATCGGCGCGGCGTTTTTCGGCGGCCACTGCTCCGCACTTTGCCAGCGGTTCGCGCCCATCATGTAGTAGCGCACGTGCGGCGTGGTGGCAGCGAAGGCTTTTTTGTCGCCCTTCAGCCAGCGATCGAACCAGCTGTAAATGGTGCCATCGACATCGAAACTGGTGTCGCCCATATCGCGCTCGCCCACATTGGTATTGGGGCCCAGGCGGGCATACGCGCAGTGCGGCACCGGCGCCACGACAGCGTACTGGTTCGCGCTGGCTTCGCGGTCGGTGTTGGCTGCGCGCGCCATGTTGAACAGCTCGAGATTCGGCCCGGTCGAGACGTCGTACCAGGTGTCGAACCACAGCGCCGGCACGCCCCAGCCCATGCCTTCGTGATACAGGCCGCCCTGTTTCCAGGCCGGATCGGCTGGAGTGCGTTGGATGAATTCCTCGAATGTTCCCGGTGGTTCGCCCATCGACGTCAGCATCTCGTTGACCGGCAAATGCCGTAGCTGCGTATTCCAGTCCACCTTCGGCTTTTTTGCATCGAGGTCGTTGTAGGCTTCGATGCGCGCGCGCATTTTTTCGTCCGTCAGGGACGCGGGCAGTTGCGGACGTAATGGATTGTCGACGTCGTACAGCCAGACAAAAAACAGGTTGCGCGGCACGCCGCCGGTGTACCAGTTGCCTTGTTCCTGGAAGCGGCCCACTTTACCGATCCCGGCGCCGGCGGACATCGGTACCATCGCGGCGTGCGCCGGGTGGTTCATGCCGGCCAGCGCGAGTTGCCATTCGGCCGACGACGAGCAGCCGAGCGTGCCGACTTTCTGGTTCGACCAGGACTGCGCGGCGATCCAGCTCAGGGTGTCGTAGCCATCTGTCTGCGGCTTGCCGAGAATTTCCCATTTGCCCTGCGAAAAATAGCGGCCACGCTCGTTCTGGACGATGAAGACATAGCCGCGCCGGACCGATTCCAGCACATAGCGCAGCGTCGGCCCGGCCAGCTTGTGTTCGTTGTAGGGCGTTTTCCACAGGATGGTCGGCAGCGGACCTTTGGCATTTTTCGGGGTGTAAATATCGGTCGACAGCGCCACGCCGTCGCGCATCGGGACCATCACGCCGGGGCGCGATTCGACGATTTTTGCGACTTCTTTCGAGAGCGCCTCGGGCGAATATTTTGAATAATCCTGCGCGGTGGCGGGGTGCGACGCGGCGCTGGAAAGCAGCACGATCGCTGCAAAAATGCTAGTAAAACGGGGCATGGGCAGGCGTCCTGGATGGCTGATCGATAACCCTTTCAGGATACACGATGCCCATGCCGACTTGCAGTAATGTCAGCGGGTTAATATCGGCACCGGGTTCAAATTTCTGGAGGCTGGATGTTCAGTAAATTTCCACAAGAGATTGCGCGTTTTATCGATGGCGCACGGCTGACTCGCGACCAAATCGGCGAATCGCCGTGTGAGGTGTTCAGCTTTTAACGGGGCAAGGCGCGGTTTTTCCTGAAATTGTCACCTGCCATCTTTGCCGCGACGACGTATGGCGTCCACCGCGAGGCAGAGGTGTTGCAGTGGCTGTCCGGAAAACTGGGCGTGCCGGAGGTGGTTATGACGGGTCAGACCGATGAGGCCTGGTACATGGTCACGCGTGCAGTGCCGGGACGGCCCCTGGCGGCGATTAGGGATGAACGGCAGATGCTTGGGCTGTTTGCGGCAGCGTTGTGCCAGGTGCAGTCGGTGCCGGTCGGCGACTGTCCGTTCGATGCCAGCGCCGCCGTGTGCCTGCGCGAACTCGACTATTTATTGGCGCACGCACTGGTGGCGGACGACATCGACCTGCAGCAATGGCCAGGTTTGCGCACGCCTGCCGACCTGCGCGAGCACCTGCATGCAACGGTGCCGATCGAGGACCTGGTGTTTTCGCACGGCGACCCGGGCGACAGCAATGTGTTTGTCGATGCACGCGATGAGCTGTACTTCATCGATGTCGGCGCGCTGGCAAGGCCGACCGTTGGCTCGATATCGCAATCATCCATCGCCACTTGCGCGACGAAAGTTCGGCGGCGCTGGCGGCGGCGTTTTTAAGCGGACTGGATCGTCCCGATGCGCCATTAAAGCGGCTGTTCTATGAGGAGCTCGATGAACTGTTTTGAGACGGAAGTGTGTATGCGCCGCAGCGTTTATTCCACAGTACTGGCAAGTTCGTCGCGCAAGCGCACCGGCCCTCCAACAGGATGCAAATACATGTCGGACAGCGTGATCGGGGCATCCATATAGGGCAGTGGCAATAGAGCAGCATTCAAGCTGAGTAGTATCGGCAGTAGCCGCCAAACAACGTATAGTCCATGATAAGTCCGGCGGTAAAGGTTGTGAGTATCGACCGTAAGCCAGCATATTGTGCGGCAATGGTCTTGACGAAAAAGTGTTCGAGGTCGAAGCAAGGGCTGGACCATGCCGGGAGCATGGTGCTTTACGGTCACGAAATATTGCGTCGACGTCAGTAAAGTCGATGTGCTCGATGCCAGGCAATGCGACAAAACGTGCATCGCACGCCCGCATTTTTGTTGGAAGCAGACCCGGCCGTGACAACAATGTCGTGCCTGGCGCCACCAGCAGGCATACGGCAGCGATGACAGGATTGAGATGGCTGGACATCGGCGTGGTGGCGAGAAGGATGCGCACGGAATTCCTGTGAGATAAAAGTGAACGGGCAAGGTTAGCGCCGGTCATTTCCCAAAGTCCACTGCGTGACAGCACCGCTTTCCTTTTATTTCAAATAATTTTCTAAGTCTTTTCGCATGTTCTATCGAGGTTCAGGCATGACCCGGCGGCGGCGTGCTTCTCTATGCATATTGACTGGCGTAGTGCCGAGAACGCGTAGGACCATTGCTGCAAGAAAGCGTCCAGGATTAAGTTCTTCTGGTGTTTGGTCGATAAGGACTTTTACAACTGGTAACTGAGCAATCTCGAAGTCAATGTCGGGAAAATTGATTGAAGCATCTAATTCGTCCTGATTGGCCAGTTCCAGCCCCGGTTGCGGGATGCCATCGGTGGGTGCTTCTTCGCCACCATCGGCTATAGCCAAATCGTCCCCGTACTGCATCAGAATAAGACAAGTTGCATGATATGCGTCGTCTTCACGTCCAAGCTTTGCGAGTAAGTCGAACAGCCATTCTGCGGTCGCTGGTTCCTTGTGCAAAATGTCCGAACGGAGGCCGAATACAAAACCTAGTGCTGCGAGGGGATGCCTCAAGCGCAGGTTTTTGGCGTCGCCGTACGATTCTTCGATGCGATTGGGCGCATTTTTCCCATACGACGAGTCCATCCGTTTTGTCGAGATCAGCAGCTCGGGACCAGTCACCCAGTCGGTAATAATCACATCAACCTGTTTGAGATAGTTTTTCCCAAGAATTTTGGCACTGGATCCAGTGACGCCGGTGATTGACGAATTATCCTTCAGACAGGCCGCCACGGCTGTGCGTGTGGCACCGGTCAGCTTTTTAAGTAGTGCTACAACTGATGCGGGGAGAATGCGCGGGTGCACTGGACGCGGCCACGCTTCATCTGGGTCAAAGCCAGCACGCCGTAGCTCGTAACTCAGCCAAACGTCAAGGGCAAGTGCGGGCACCCCTGACTGGGTTTCCGCCTGTAAGTGAAGCGGGACGCCCAGTAACCGCATTAAGGTCGCGTAGTCGGGCTCATACCGCAATTGATTACCATGAGCATTCGTCCAGGGATTGCTATGCACACCGTCCGGCGCTGCAACGGCAACAATACGGTCGAACATAGTCCAGGCCAATGCTCTCTTGGAAACTTTAACTTCTTTCATTACTCGCGTTGCCAC
>JALYUM010000183.1 GCA_030853745.1 Pseudomonadota bacterium
CTGGATAATCTCGCCGGCGCGCTGGCAGCGCCGATGGCCGCACTGGCGCTGACCGTGCCCGCCTCGTTTGCGCTGGTGCCGCAACTGCAGGATTTGCTGGCGCGGCTGGCAGGTTGCCCGGCCGGTGGCGCGAACATGGTGCAGGCCTTGCTGGAAGCGGGCGATTTGACGCGCTTGCGTCAGCTACTTGCGGCCGGCGCTGCCTGGCGGCGCGAGCATGACCTGGCCGACGCTATTTTTATCGCGCCGGCGTTTGCGTTTGACGTAGCGCCTTTACGTACGGCGCTGGTGGCCGGCGCGGCCTCGTTCATTACGCGCTGGGGCAGCGACTATCGGAGCGCATCGCAGCAACTGGCCGGACTGCTGCGTGCACCCATTCCCAAGCTGGCAGCCGGGCGGGTGACACTGGTCGACCAGTTGCTGCTGGTTGCGCAGTTGCGCCGGCGCTGGGAGAGCGACCAGGCGCATGCCGGCGCGGTGCTCGGTGCCGCCTGGCGTGGTGACGCCACCGATTTCGACGCGCTGTTGCCGGTCGTGGCATGGACCGAACAGCTGTCACTGGCGCCGCTGGTGTGTGCGCCGGCAGCACTGGCGCGGCTGGCCCGGGATGGCGTGCGTATCGCTCCGATGCAAGCGGCACTCGCCGCAGCGGATGGCGCGGCGCGGCCTGCGCTCCACGCAATGCTGGAGATGCTGGCCATCGATGGCGCCAGCTTTGTGCCGGATGGTGTCGATGCCGGTACGCTGGATGCCATGGCGCGCCGGTGCACGGCGATTGCGCAGTCGACCGGCACCTACGCCAACTGGGCGCAGGCGCAGCGCCTGCATGCCGACCTGTCCCGCGATGGCTTCGAGACGCTTGCCAATCGCCTGCAATCCGGCCAGTGTGACGCTGCCGCAGCGTGCGCGGAATTGTCGTATGCACGGGCCGAGGCGCTGTGGCAGCGGGCGCGCGACGCCTCGCCGGTGCTGCGCAATCTGGCGCAGGAAAAGCGCCATGCGCTGGTGCAGCAGTTCAGTGCACTGGAGCGTGCGCGCCTGAAGGAAAACGTCACCACGATCCGCGCCGGCCACCTGGCCCAGTTGCCGACGGGCGCGCAGGGGGAGATGAAAATCCTGCGTGGAGAAATTGGTAAAAAACGCGCCCACATGGCGCTGCGGCGCCTGTTTGCAACCGCTGGCGAAGCGGTGCAGCGCATCAAGCCGGTGCTGTTGATGAGTCCCATCTCGGTGGCGCAATTTTTAACGCCGGGGAAGTCCACTTTCGATTTGCTGGTGATCGATGAAGCGTCGCAGGTGCGTCCGGAAGATGCCCTCGGTGCGATCGCGCGCGCCAGCCAGATTGTGGTGGTGGGCGACCAGAAGCAGTTGCCGCCGTCGTCGTTTTTCGACCGGGTGGTGTCCGACGACGACATCGACATCGACGACGAGGACGAGAATGCATCAGGTCCCGACTTGCTGGGCAACGCGGCGGCAGCCGGGTCGATGGAAAGCATCCTCAGTTTGTGCGAAGCGCGCGGCCTGTCGTCGCGCATGCTGCAATGGCATTACCGTTCGCGCGATCCGTCGCTGATCAAAGTGTCGAACAGCGAGTTTTACGAGAACGCGCTGATTCTGCCGCCGTCGCCGCTGCAAAAGGATCCTGCGTACGGCTTGCGTTTTACGCGCGTCGATGGCGTCTACGACAAGGGCGGCCGCCGCGATAACCGGGTCGAGGGCACGGCGCTGGTGGCACGCGTGGCCGAACATGCCCGCGAACATCCGCAACTGTCGCTCGGTATCGTGACGTTTTCGACGGCGCAGCGCAACCTGATCACGGAATTGCTCGAAATGGCGCGGCGGTCGGATCCGCTGCTCGATGATTTCCTGCGCGAGGGGCAGGCCGAAGATTTGTTCGTCAAGAATATCGAAAACGTCCAGGGCGACGAGCGCGACGTCATCCTGATCAGCGTGGCATACGGTCCGGTGATTCCCGGCGGCCGTCTGTCGAGCATGACCTTCGGACCGGTCAACCAGGAGGGCGGCGAGCGGCGCCTGAACGTGCTGTTCACGCGTGCCCGCGTGCGCTGCGAAATTTTTGCGTCGTTCGACCCGGGCGATATCGACCCGGCGCGCGTGAGCCGTGACGGCGCGCGCATCCTCAAACGCTTCCTCGAATTTGCGCGCGATGGCAGGTTGACAGAAATCGCGAGGTCGACCGGAGAAGCTGACAGTCCGTTCGAAGAAGACGTCGCCCGCGTCGTCGAATCGATGGGCTATCTGGCCGACCCGCAAGTGGGCGCCAGCGGCTTCCGGATCGACATGGGCGTGCGCCATCCCGACAAATCGGATACCTATATCCTCGCCATCGAATGCGACGGTGCGACCTATCACAGCGCACTGTGGGCGCGCGAACGCGACCGGCTGCGCCAGGATGTGCTGGAGCATCTCGGCTGGCATTTTCACCGCATCTGGAGCACCGACTGGTTTTACAACCGCGCGGTGGAAATCGAACGGCTGCGGGCGGCACTCGAGGCGGCGCGCGCTAGTTGCGCATCGGGCATCCGCGTCGATGGCGCGAACCGGCAGCGCCCACCGCGGCTGCCGGTGCAGGCGCCGCTGCCAGCGCTGGAGCCGCTGCCCGTGGCGGAGCCGGTGCGCATGCCGGCCTACCAGCGCGCGCAATGTTCAAGCAGTGGCTATGCTGAACCGCAGGACGCGCCGCCCGCCGTGCTGGCGCAACTGGCGTGGGATATCGTCGCGTGCGAGGGGCCAGTTCACGCAGAGGAAATCGCGCGCCGGCTGGCAGCGTGTTTCGGCAAGGAGAAAGCAGGGTCGCGCATCGCTGCACTGGCCACGAACGCGCTCGCTGCAGCGCAGGCAGCGCATGTCGACTTGCTGCACGACGACGACTTTTATTACACCGCCGCCCAGGCTGCGGCGCCCCCGGTGCGCGATCGTTCTGCCGAAACCGGCGCCACGCTCAAGGCGAAATCGATTGCTGCGCTGGAGATCAGGGCAGCTTTGGCGCTGGCGCGCGCGCAGAATGCCGGCGGCAGCGCTGCCGATGCCGTCAGGGCTGCCGCCAACCTGCTGGGATTTCGGCGCATGGGCACGGATTTACAGGAGCGCATCGCGGCCGTCGACAGTGCGCGGCCTGACGACGCGCCGGTAGCGGATGCCGAGGTTCCCGTAATCGAAGGCCCCGGCATGTTCGCCATTCCGGTGGTCCTGGCGGGTCCATTGCCACTTGAAATGCTGGACGCCCCGATGCATCAGCTGGATTGCCATCTTCTGCTGCAAGGGGAGGGCCGGGTGGCGGTCGAGGTGGCAGGCGTCGCGCTGGGGCATCTTGCGCCGGCGCT
This sequence comes from Pseudomonadota bacterium, assembly GCA_030853745.1. GTDB lineage: Bacteria > Pseudomonadota > Gammaproteobacteria > Burkholderiales > Burkholderiaceae_D > JALYUM01. The sequence continues at coordinate 3,345 of JALYUM010000183.1, forward strand.
CGGGCAGGAATTCTGCGATGCAGTGGTGACTGGCGGCCTGGCGGACTTCAGCGTCTTTGCGTGCCGGGGCCAGGTGAAAAAAGATGCGCTGCAGGTGCCTGGATTGTGGCTCGATTTGCCGGACGATTGAGGCTGATTTTCAGACGCCGTGCGGCAAACCCAGGTTGCGGTTGGCAGGCACGGCGATATCGATCAGTTTGGGTTTCGGCAAATCGAGTTGTGCCATCAGCGCGACGAATGCATCCGTGCTGGTGTGGGCCAACCGCGCATTGTGCTGGCGCTCCCAGCCGATCGTCGAGACCGACTGGCCTTTGTAATCGTGCGCCGGCCAGACCAGTGTTTCTGCCGATAGCGTGAACAATGTGCGCGTGACGCTGTCATATAAAGACGCGGCGCTGCCGCCCTGGAAATCGGTGCGCCCGCAGCCGTCGATGAGCAGCGTGTCGCCGGTGAATAAATTACCGCGCCACAAATAGCACATGCTGCCGGCGGTGTGGCCCGGCGTGTGCAGAATGGCGATGGTTTCATTCACGCCGAAGCGCAGCACGTCGCCATCGTTCAGCTGCACCGTGGCCGGGGCGATGCCGCAACCGCTGGGGACGGCAGAGAGGGCACCGGTGCGCTCGCACAGCAAGCCGTTCGATGTCACATGGTCGGCGTGCGCGTGCGTTTCAATTACGTATGCCAGTTGCAGGTCGAGGCGGCGCAGGTGTGCCAAGTCGCGTTCGACGTGGTGATTCACCGGGTCGATGAGCACGGCTGCGCGGCTGGCAGGGTCGATCAGCAGGTAGGTGAATGTCGACGATGCGGCGTCGAACAATTGGATGGGGTGGAGTGGCATGATGTTTCCTTGTTCGTGGCGACACCATTATAAAGCGCCCCGGACTGACTGATCGGCGGGTACTTCTCCTACGCCAGCCCTGGAGGCGTGGCTGCACAATGGTGGCAAGTGACAGCACTGTGCGGCTGTACTGAATTTTGCAAGGGAATCAACGACATGAAAAAAACATTGATCGCAGGCGTATTTACCATGATCTTCGCTGGTACTGCATTTGCCCAGAGCCACTCGGTGGCGAATACAACGAATCCGCCTAACACGTCGGCCGACAACAAAGCTGCCACCGAAGCGACGCCATCGTCCACCGCAACAGCGCATCAAAACCAGGCAAGCCAGGGCGATAAAAACGCCGGGATGGCGGGCAAATCGAAAAATAAAAAGGCCAAAAAAATCACCACGGCCAAAGGCGCCAGCACCAGCGCTGGCACGAGTGCCGAAGCCGCGATGGAAACTGCACCGTCGGAAAAATCCGGCAGCGCCACAGAGCGCCGGGCTTTTGATTCGGCACCGAAGAGCGGACAGTAACAGGGGATGTAAGCGGGGGATGTAAACGGGGAAACTGGCGGAGGGCAGAAAGAGTCGAACTTACCTGGGAACGGCTGACGCCCCCAACCGGGTTTGAAGCCCGGCCACACCACCGGATGTGATTGCCCTCCATTGTCGTAAAACTTGCTACTACAGCTACGACGTTTTGAACCAGCGCCGGGTCAGGCAACTGCACCCGGCGTTGGTTCGTCCTGCCACGTTGCGTTGGGACGCAGCACGTGGCGGTTTTGTATGCGGCGAGTATATCCGCTCCGGTCGAAATACTCCAACACCTGCACGGCACGCTTGCGGCCGAGGCCGGTGGCGTCGCGGAAACTGGCGGTTTCCCCGTCAGCAGACTGCGAAATAATGCGCGCCAAGGTTGCCAACGCGCGTGGGTGGTAAAACAAATCGTTGACCACCTGGCTGATCATGCCGGCGCGTGCAAGTTTGCGCAGCAGCCGACGCACTTCATCTTCAGGCAACGCCAGGCTGGCGGCCAGATCGCGCACCCAGGGCGGATCGAAACTTCCCGCCTCGAGCAGCGTCATCAACTTGCTGCCCCTGGCCTGCTCGGCGGCGCTCAGCTCGACACTGTGCGACGGCAGGTGCAGCCGGTTGGCGCTGGTGCGCAGCAAACCCTGGTCGAGGAGCGTGGCCAGCAGGCCGGACCAGAGCGCCTCGTCGGCATCCGGATAGACCATGCGTTTCAAATGCCAACGCTCGGGTCCGACATCGTCCGGTACGCGCGCGTGGTAGGCCGCGACGGCATCGATGACTTTCTGCTGCAGCGGCAGCAGGCTGGCTCGGTCGATCAGCAACTGGTCGCCGGCAGGCAATGGCACGCGCAGCGTGTCGGGCGCCAGATCGAGCCGGTCGGCTGAACGTAGCGCCAGGCGCACCAGCTGCGACTGGCGCAAGCCGGTGGGCGCCTGCGCCAGCAACGCCGCTGCATTTGCATCCACGGAAAATGTGCGCAACGCATCCAGCCACGCCATGCGCGCAGGACTGCGCCGTTTGCGGGCCGCGCCGAACGGATCAAGCACGATGCCGCCACCGATGGTCAGTGTTGCCTGCGCATTCCTCAGTACGAAACGGTCGCCGGGGACAGCGTGGACCGGGGTGTCGAACACCAGCTGCACGAGACCGCCGGTAGCGAGTGGCACCAGGTGCGCCAGATGGTGCGCCGCGCCGAGGTGGACGTGGACAGGCATCCAGGCGGTTAGCGCCGGGGCATCGTGGCCGAGCACGATATCGGCATCGATGCGTTCCGAGCAGGCCGCCAGTTGCGGGTCGACCAGCCAGTTGCCGCGTGCAATATCGTCGCGGGCAATGCCCGCCAGGTTCAGTGCCAGCCGTTGGCCGGCGTGGCCGGTGTCCGCGCTCTGGTTCTGGGCGTGAATCGCGCGCACGCGCACGAGCTCGCCACTGGGCGCCAGCACCAGGCTGTCGCCCACCGCCACGCTGCCGGCAAGCGCAGTGCCGGTGATGACGGTGCCGCGCCCGGACAGGACGAATGCGCGGTCCACGCCCAGGCGGAACAATTGTTCCTGGCCATGGTCCGGGAGCGACCCGGCGACATTGTCAAAATAGGCCAGCAAGTCTGCCACGCCGGCGTCTTGCGGGTCCGTCGCATTGGTGCGGAACAAGGGCGCATCGGCAAATGGCGTATTCACCAGCAGCATCGCGATATCGTTTTCCACCTGCGTGAGCCGGTCGGCATCGGCACGGTCGGCCTTGGTAATGGCGACCACCGCGCGCTCCACATTCAGGTGGCGCAGGATGGCCAGGTGTTCGCGCGTTTGCGGCATGATCCCATCGTCTGCAGCCACGACCAGCAAGGCCACGTCGATGCCGGTGACGCCGGACGCCATCGTGCGGATGAATTTTTCATGGCCCGGCACGTCGATGATGCCCAGCCTTTCTCCACCGGCAAGTTCCCGGTAGGCGTAGCCCAGCTCGATCGAAATGCCGCGGGCTTTTTCTTCCTTGAGACGGTCGGTGTCGACGCCGGTCAGCGCGCGCGTGAGCGTGGTTTTGCCGTGGTCGATGTGTCCTGCGGTGCCGACAATCATTGTGCCAACTGGTCCAGCTGGGCCGCAAAACCGGCCAGGTGCGCGTCTTCCAGACAGCGCAGATCGAGCCACAGCGCGTCGTCGCCGATGCGCCCGATTACCGGACGCGGCAGGGCGCGCAGGCGCTGCTCCAGGCGTCCCAGCGGATTGCCGCGCTGTTTATTTGCAACACGTACTACCAGTCCATAGCTTGGCAGCACGTTGACGGGCAGGGCGCCGCTGCCGATCTGACTGGCCATCGGCTCGCTGGTTACGATCCAGTCGGCACCCAGCAAGGTCTGCAGTTGCGGCAGTAATTTTACGGCCAGTGCCTGCATCGATGCCGCCGGACGCGCCAGCAGGCGCAGCGTGGTCAGCCGCTCGGCCAGCAAATCCGGCGCGCGATAGAGATTCAACACCGGCTCCAGCGCAGCGAGGGTCAGCTTGCCGACGCGTAATGCGCGCTTCAACGGGTGCTTCTTGATGGCGGCAATCAAATCGGCGCGGCCGGCGATGATGCCGCACTGGGGGCCACCGAGCAGCTTGTCGCCGCTGAAGGTCACCAGATCTGCCCCGGCGGCGATCGTTTCGCGCACCGTGGTTTCGTGCGGCAAGCCATAGCGTTCCAGATCGACCAGCGTGCCACTGCCAAGATCGACTGTCACCGGGATGCCGCGCGCGCGCGCCAACGGCACCAGTTCATCGAGTTCGATGGCCTTGGTAAAACCGGTGATCGCGTAATTGCTGCAATGGACTTTCATCAGCATCGCGGTGTTGGCACCAATGGCATCGGCGTAATCGTGCAGATGGGTGCGGTTGGTGCTGCCCACTTCTTTCAATAGTGCGCCGGCGCGGCTCATGATGTCGGGGATGCGGAATGCGCCGCCAATTTCCACCAGTTCTCCGCGCGACACGATGACTTCTTTCTGCGGCGCCAGCGCGGCCAGCAGCAGCAAGACGGCAGCCGCGTTATTGTTGACCACGGTGACGGCTTCGGCACCAGTGAGGGCCAGCAATTGTTCCTCGACCAGGCTGTCGCGGTCGCCGCGTTTGCCGGTCTCGATGTCCCATTCCAGGTTCATTGGCCAGCGCAGCGCGTCGACGACAGCAGCAATTGCTGCATCGGGCAACAGCGCCCGGCCAAGATTGGTGTGCAGTACTGTGCCGGTCAGGTTGTACAGCGGACGCATTTTCGACGTGTTGGCATGCGCCATGGCTGCGTCAGCCTGCGCGAGGATGGACTCTGCAGTCACGTCGGCAACCGGCCCAGTAGACAGCCCAGACAGGGCAGACGAAGCAGCACGCAGCCCATCGAGCACCGCACGCACCGCATCAGTGGTCTGCTCGCGGCCATAGTGCGCGATCAATGGCGCGCAATCGGGATGCGCGAGCAGCACATGAACGGCCGGCAAGCGGCGCTGCACAGAGTCCACCGTTGTCACGCTACATCTTCCTTCAGCCACAGCAGCGGATTACCGCTGGCCCGCGCGTAACCGGCGTCCGACACCAGCATGTCGAGCGTCAGGCTGGCCAAGTCGTCGGCTAATGGGTCGATATGATAATCGTGCTCCTGATTAAATATCTTCCGGTACGTATGGCAGTTGTCGCAGGTTTCCGCGCGCGCCATCTTGGTGGGGTCGGACAGCTTGTTGATACGGGTCTGTCCATGCGTTTCCGGATCGATTGCGCCGACTTCGGGCGCGCTGGCGTCGGTAATCGCCTGGTAATGGATCTTTTCATTGTTTTCGCAGCACGAACATTTCACCCGCACCATGTGCCATTCGCTGGCGCACAGCGAGCAGTGCAGGTAGCGATAACCCTGCGACTGGCCGCCGATCCGGATCACGCTCGATACCGGATGCGAACCGCAGACCGGGCACAGCGTGCCGGTAATCAACGGGCTGGCCCAGCTGACATCGAGTTGCGCTGCCATAGTGGTCCAGCACACTTGCAAGGCGGCAGCGATGAACGGTGCCGCGAGGGTGTCGACGCCATCGGTGGCGCCATCGAGCACCATGTCGGCGATGCCTTCCAGCGCGGCGGTATCGAGCGCGCGCAGGTGGGCCAGGGCCGGCACCATCTGGACGCGCACTGCGTCGTTGTTCTCCAGCGCATCCAGCAGTTCGGCAAATACGGCGCGCCATTCGGCGGGACGCTCGCCCGTGGCCGGTAGCGGCGGCATATTGTGGTTGTGGGCTTGCTGCATCAGATTGTCTTCCGGCAGCGTAATGCCGGTGGCGCCGCGCTGCGCAATGACAGCGGCTTGCGCGTCGACCAGTGCGGCCATGGCCAGCAGATAACCGCTGTAGCCGGGCTCGACAGGAATGGCGGCAACGTTATTCTTTGCCAGTTCGCGCAGGCGCGCGGCGCGTGCACTGAACAGCACTGCCGGCTGTGGCAGGTGCAGGCGGATGATGGCGTTGTGATCGAGTGTTTCGATCTCGCCGGGTTGCAGCAGACGTTGTACCAAGGTATTCCCCAAATGAAAAAGCCGGACCGCAGTCGCTGCGGCCCGGCCTATTTTAGTGCAGAACGTCTTCCCCGCGCAGGCGGGGATCCATACCGTCTGTGCAGCACTGCGACGTGCGAGGTGCTGCGAGCAGGTTATAGGCCCCCGCCTTCGCGGGGGTGACGTGATATTGGCCGTTTAACGCGCGTCCCGTTTTTCCTGTGCAGCAAGCATCTCTGCAGCCGTCTCGGTTTTGACACCGGCACGCTTTTCGTCCTGCATCACCTGCTCGAACCACAGCGGGTGGTGCTTGCGCGCCCAGCCGTAGGTGACGGTGCCGCGGATCATCGCATCGATCGAGCCCTTGATCCATGCACCCGCATAGATATGGACGATGATCGACATGATGATGACGAACGCAAAGAACGCGTGCATCAGGTTCGAGAAGCGGCGCAGGCCGATCGGGAACCAGGCGCTGAAATACTCACGCCAGATCACGATGCCCGACAGCAGCAGGCCGACCATGCACACGATCAGCACGAAGAACAGGATCTTCTGGCCGGCGTTGTAACGACCGATCTTCGGCAGCTTTTCTTCGCGATTCTGCAGAACGTCGCCGATCTGCTTCATCCACTGGACATCTTCCTTCTGCATCAGGTTGTGATGCCAGAAACGGATCACCAGCCAGCCGAACGAGATGGACATCGCCACACCCAGGAACGGGTGCAGGATGCGCGTCCATTGACCGCCGCCAAGGAACACCGCCATCCATGCCATGGCCGGATGAAACATGGCCAGGCCGGACACCGCCAGCAGGATGAACAGAATGGACGTCACCCAGTGGTTGCTGCGCTCGTTCGGACGGTAGCGTTCGATCAAAGGATTGCCATCGACGTCATGGCGGGCGTCCGGCTGGACGCCGTGAGCATTGTTACGCTTCATGATGTCCCTCCGCGCCTTTACCTTCATCCTCACCCTTGATTTCACGGGCTGCGTGCAGTGCTTCCTCTTCCTCGACCTTCGTGACCTGGTTCGGTCCGACGCGCGTGTAGTGGAACCAGCCCGCCATTGCTGCCGCTGCCATACCGGCCAGCGCCAGCGGTTTCGCGGCACCTTTCCACAACCCAACCATCGGGCTGATCCGTGGATCCTTTTTCAGGCCGTGATACAGCGTCGGCTTGTCGGCATGGTGCAGCACGTACATCACGTGCGTGCCGCCAACACCGAGTGGATCGTACAGGCCGGCATTCGCGAAACCGCGCGACTTCAGGTCCTCGATGCGCTCGGCAGCGTGGGTCTTCATGTCTTCCTTGGTGCCAAAGACGATGGCGCCGGTCGGACACGTTTTCACGCACGCTGGTTCCTGGCCCACAGCAACACGGTCCGAGCACAGCGTGCACTTGTACGCGCGGTCATCTTTTTTCGAGATGCGCGGCACATCGAACGGGCAACCGCTGACGCAATAGCCACAGCCGATGCAGTTTTCCTGCGCGAAGTCGACGATGCCATTGGTGTATTGCACAATCGCGCCCGGCGCCGGACAGGCTTTCAGGCAGCCCGGGTCCTCGCAGTGCATGCAGCCGTCCTTGCGGATCAGCCACTCGAGGTTGCCGTCGTCCGACTCCACTTCCGAGAACCGCATCACGGTCCACGATTGCGGGGTCAGGTCGATCGGATTGTCGTACACACCGGTGGTGACACCGACGTCGTCACGCAGATCGTTCCACTCCATGCATGCCGTCTGGCACGCCTTGCAGCCGATGCACTTGGATACATCGATCAACTTGGCGACCGTGCCCGTGACCGGTGTACGGGCCACGGGAGGCTGCACGGTCGTGGCCGACATGCGCTTGATATCTAATGATTGCAATGCCATAGTTTTTCTCCCTAAGCCTTCTCGACTTTCACCAGGAACGACTTGAATTCCGGTGTCTGCGAATTAGCGTCACCCACAACCGGGGTCAAGGTGTTGGTCAGGTAACCTGGTTTTGTCAGGCCCTTGAAACCGAAGTGAATCGGGAGACCGACCGTGTGCGTTGTTTTGCCATCGATCTGCAGCGAACGGATTCGCTTGGTCACGACTGCTTTTGCCGTCAGCGTGCCGCGCTTGGAAGACACGCGCACCTTGTCGCCATGGACCACGCCGATATCCTTGGCCAGTCCCTCGCCGATTTCCACGAACTGTTCCGGCTGGATGATGGCATTCAGATGCGCATGCTTGGTCCAGTAGTGGAAGTGCTCGGTCAAACGGTAGGTGGTGGCCACGTGCGGGTAGTCCTTGGCCGTGCCGAATTGCGCACGGTCACCTGCAAATACGCGGGCGCCAGGGTTGCTGGTCGCGCGCGGATTGTTCGGGTGCATCAAGTTTTTGCCGACCGGGTTTTCAAACGGTTCGTAATGCTCAGGGAACGGCCCTTCATTCATCATGCCGCGGGCAAAGAAACGCGCCACGCCTTCGGCATTCATGATGAACGGATTCATGCCGTTCTCAGGCGGTTCGTCGACCTTGAAATCCGGGATGTCCGCGCCCGACCAGGTCGCGCCGTTCCAACCCACAAGTTTCCTGGTCGGATCGAACGGTTTGCCCTTGGTGTCGCAGGACGCACGGTTGTACAACACGCGACGGTTGGCCGGCCAGGCCCAGGCCCAGTTCAGCGTATTGCCGATGCCAGTCGGGTCGCTGTTATCGCGCCGACCCATCTGATTGCCCGCCGCCGTCCAGCAGCCGGCAAAAATCCAGCAACCCGAGGAAGTAGAGCCATCATCTTTTAACTGCGCAAAACCGGCCAGTTGTTCGCCTTTCTTCAGCAAGACCTTGGCAGGATCTTTTGGATCCGTAATTTCTACCAGGGCTTTACCGTTGAATTCCATCGCCAGTTCTTCCGGCTGCGGGCTCATTGGACGGGCATACGGCCACGTCAGGTTCACGATTGGATCCGGGAACTTGCCGCCATTAGCCTGGTACGCCTTGCGGATGCGCATGAACAGGCCCGACATGATTTCCAGGTCGGAGCGTGCCTGGCCTGGTGGCTCGGCGCCTTGCCAGTGCCACTGCAGTACGCGCGAGGACGATACCAATGAACCGCGTTCTTCAGCGAAGCACGTGGTTGGCAGACGAAACACTTCGGTCTGGATCTTGGTCGGATCGACGTCGTGGAACTCGCCGTGATTTTTCCAGAACTCGGCCGTTTCAATGGCGAGCGGGTCCATGACCACCAGGAACTTCAGCTTCGACAGGCCTTCCTGCACTTTCTGCTTGTTGGGAGCAGATGCGAGCACATTGAAACCCTGGCAGATGTAGCCGTTCATTTTGCCTTGGTGCATCAGTTCGATGGCCTGCAGCAAATCGTACGGTTTATCGAGCTTCGGCAGGTAATCGAAAGCGAAGTTATTCTCGGCAGTTGCCGCATCACCCCACCACGATTTCATCAGCGATACGTGGAACCTTTTATAGTTGCTCCAGTAGCTCAGCTGATTCGGACGCAATGGTTTCGAGGCACGGGCGTCGATGTACCCACCGAAATCCTGTTCGCCTTCGAATGGCAGCGTCATGTAACCCGGCAGCAGATTCGACATCAGGCCCAGATCCGTCAAGCCCTGAATGTTCGAGTGGCCGCGCAGCGCGTTCATGCCGCCGCCAGCGATACCGATGTTACCCAGCAGCAGTTGCACCATCGCACCAAGGCGAATGGTTTGCGCGCCGGTCGAGTGGTGCGTCCAGCCCAGTGCGTACAAGATGGTACCGGCGCGACCTGGCACGGCGGTCGATGCGAGGGCATCGGCTACCAGCTGGAATTGCGCAGGCTTGACGCCGCAAATCTTTTCCACCATCTCCGGCGTGTAGCGGGAGTAGTGCGTCTTCATCAACTGGTAGACCGAACGCGGATGTTCCAGAGTCGGATCGACCTTGGCAAAACCGTCTTCGCCAATCTCGTAATTCCAGCTGGACTTGTCCGTGTATTTACCGGATTTTTCGTCGTAACCCGAGAAGATCCCGTCATTGAGCGCGTAATCTTCGCGGACGATAAACGGCATGTCCGTGTAATTGCGGACATATTCATGCTGAATCTTGTCGGTCGTCAGCAAGTAATTGACAATTGCGCCCAGGAATACGATATCGGTACCGGTCCGGGTAGCGACGTAATGGTCGGCCACGGAGGCAGTACGGGTAAAACGTGGATCGACAACGATCAGCTTGGCTTTGTTATGCGCCTTCGCTTCGGTGACCCATTTGAAACCACACGGGTGTGCTTCAGCGGCATTGCCGCCCATGACCAGGATCACATCGGCATTCTTGATGTCGACCCAATGATTCGTCATCGCACCACGGCCAAACGTCGGGGCAAGACCTGCCACCGTCGGTCCGTGTCATACACGCGCCTGGTTATCGAACGTCAACATACCCATTGAGCGCACAGTTTTGTGCGTCAGGTAGCCAACTTCGTTGGATGAGGCAGAAGCGGCCAGCATCCCGGTGGTGAGCCAGCGGTTGACGGTTTTGCCATCAACGTTTTTCTCGATAAAATTGGCGTCGCGGTCGTCCTTCATCAGCTTGGCGATGCGGGTGAGCGCGTCGTCCCAGGAGATCGGGCTCCACTTGTCGGCGCCCGGTGCGCGGTATTCCGGCACGGTAAGGCGATTCGGGCTGTGGATGAAGTCGATCAGGCTGGCGCCTTTCGGGCACAATGTACCGCGATTGACCGGGTGATCGGCGTCGCCTTCGATGTGAATGATGCTGGCCGACGCGTTTTTTGCGCCATCGCCCAGACCGTACATCAAAATACCGCAGCCGACCGAGCAATACGGGCAGGTGTTACGGGTTTCAGTCGTGCGGGCTAGCTTGTACTGCCGGACTTCGGCATACGCCGTGGCCGGAGCAAAGCCGAGCGCCGCAATACTTGAAGCCGCGACGGTGGCGCCAGTTACCTTAAGGAACTGGCGACGTGACATCTGGTTCATAAGAGGGGCCTCTTGAGGAGAAAACTACAAAATAAAACGGGCACAGTTTAACATCCAGCGCATTGTTCTGCCGCAACCTCCCACCGTGTGGTTGTTTTTGGGAGAAAATAGAATGTGCTGATCATGCGACACCAAATTTTCCTGACTGCAACAGATGTTTTTCTGCTGTGACATTCTGCGCTTATTTTGATTTCTCAACAATTTCCTTGTCAATTCTCATGAATCCTTACGCCGCATCCAGCGATTTGCCCAAACCATCGTCCGAGAAAGTGGTAGTGCGATTGCGTGACGGGGTCGTCGCCGACGCGCTCGACCATCTGGCCGACGAAGTGCCAGTGGCACTGGTCTACAACGGTATTTCGCACGCAGTAATGATGGCCACGCCGCAAGATCTGGAAGCGTTTGCGCTGGGGTTCTCGCTGACCGAGGCAATTATCGACAGCCCTGCCGAGTGCTACGGTATCGATGTCGAGGTGGGTGAGAGCGGCATCGCGGTCAACCTGGACATTGCAACGCGTGCATTTGTGGCGCTGAAAGAACGGCGGCGCTCGCTGACGGGAAGAACTGGCTGCGGTTTGTGCGGCGTCGACAGCCTCGACCAGGTGTACCGGAGCTTGCCGGTCCTCACGCGCACGACGCCATTGCTGCGTTCCAGTGTCATCAAGGCACTGGCTGCCTTGAAAGGTGAACAGCCTTTGAACCGGTTGACTGGCGCCACGCACGCTGCCGCGTGGTGCGGGGCCGATGGCAAGCTGGTCATCGTGCGCGAAGATGTCGGCCGCCACAACGCGCTCGACAAGGTGATCGGCGCGATGGCGCGCTTGCCGGCACATGATCCGGACGGCTTCATGCTGATCAGCAGCCGGGTCAGCGTTGAGATGGCGCAAAAGACCGCCATGGCGGGCGTGGCGGCGCTGGTGGCTGTCTCCGCCCCGACGGCAGCGGCAATCCGGCTGGCCGAAGGATGCGGGATGACCGTCATCGCGTTTGCACGCGGCGAAGATTTTGTGTGTTACGCGCATCCGGCGGGGTTATTGCTGGATTGACGAGAAGAGGCGGCGCAACATGGATG
>JALYUM010000198.1 GCA_030853745.1 Pseudomonadota bacterium
GCGCTAACGGCGTCGGCTGGGTAATCTCGGGCGACAGCGAACCCAAGCGCACGTGCAGGCCGGTCTGACGAAAAATCTGCATCAAACGCGACACGTGGGCCAGATAATCCGGATTTGGGTGGTGCAATTCCGGTATCAGCAACAGGTTGCGCGCATCCGGACAATATTTATCGATGGCTGCCATCGCTGCCTGCACCGACAGCGGCAGCATTTCAGTGGCAAGGTTATTAAAACTGCCGGGGAATAAATTAGTATCCACCGGCGCCAGTTTATAACCGGCATTACGCAAATCGACCGAGCAATAAAACGGCGGGGTGTGCTCCTGCCACGACATGCGGAACCAGCGTTCAATCGCCGGTGTCGCTTCGAGAATCTTCTTTTCCAGGTCGAGAAGCGGGCCGCTCAGTGCGGTAATCAGGTGGGGAACCATTTATTATCCTTAAAACTTCTTGCTTAACTTATATCGCCGCGTCAGGTTCAGCATGTCAGGGCAAGCCCGCCAATTTAAACCCCTTCATGCATTCTTTATATATGGTTAGAAAGAAAAAAGGCGCCCCGCAGGGCGCCTCTCCGATAAAACCAGCGAATTTCAGGCGTGGTAAGCCGATTCACCGTGACTGGTGACGTCTAGGCCTTCGCGCTCTTCTTCTTCCGGAACCCGCAGACCGATGACGATATCGACCAGTTTATAGGCGATCAGCGACACCACTGCCGACCAGATAATCGTGGTGCCGATGGCTTGCGCCTGGATCCACACCTGGCTACCGATTGAGTAAGGATCGGTCGACATCTTGTTGGTGATGTTGTCGAAGATGCCCTGGCCGCCGAGCTGAGGCGCAGCGAACACGCCGGTCAGCAGTGCACCCAGGATACCGCCGACGCCGTGGACGCCGAACACGTCGAGCGAGTCGTCGGCGCCAATCAGGCGTTTCAAGCCGTTCACACCCCACAGGCACATCACACCAGCCAGCAGGCCGATGACCAGTGCACCCATCGGACCGACGAAACCGCACGCCGGCGTGATGGCCACCAGGCCGGCCACTGCGCCGGATGCGCCGCCCAGCATCGATGGCTTGCCCTTCGAGATCCATTCGGCAGCGACCCACGACACGGTAGCGCAGGCAGTTGCCAGCAGCGTGTTGATGAAGGCCAGGGCAGCAACGTCGCCGGCTTCCAGTGCCGAGCCGGCATTGAAACCGAACCAGCCCACCCACAGCAGCGATGCGCCGATCATGGTCATGGTCATCGAGTGCGGCGCCATCGATTCACGGCCGTAACCGATCCGCTTGCCGATCATGAACGCGCCCACGAGGCCGGCAACCGCGGCGTTGATGTGCACCACGGTACCGCCGGCGAAGTCCAGCGCGCCTTTTTGCCACAGCCAGCCAGCTTTTGCGGTGGTGGTTGCCAGGGAAGCGGCGTCGGTGATGGCGTCAGGACCCGACCAGAACCAGACCATGTGGGCCACTGGCAGATAGCCAAATGTGAACCACAGCACGACGAACGCCAGTACCGCGACGAACTTGGCGCGTTCGGCAAACGAGCCGACGATCAGCGCGCAGGTAATTGCCGCAAACGTACCCTGGAACGCGACGAACACGAATTCCGGGATCATCACGCCCTTGGTGAAAGTAGCGGCTTGCGCGAACACGCCAGTCTTCGGATCCCAGATACCGTTCAGGAACAAGCGATCGAAGCCGCCGAAGAAGGCTGTGTTTTCAGTGAACGCGATCGAGTAGCCGTAGATGCACCACAACACTATAATCACGGCGAACACGAAAAACACCTGCAGCAACACCGACAGCATGTTTTTCGAACGGACCAGGCCACCGTAGAACAGCGCCAGGCCAGGAATCGTCATCATGATGACCATCATGGTGGCGACGAACATCCAGGCAACGTCGCCCTTGTTCGTGGTCGGAGCAGCAGGTGCGGCAGCGGCAGGCGCGGCGGCGACGGGAGCAACTGCAGGTGCCGCGACAGGCGCGGCGACGACTGCCGCGGTTGCAGGCGCGTCGGCTACCACGGCCGGTTTCGCCGCATCCTGCGCCATGGCCGGTACAACACCGCCGACTGCAAACGTCAACGCCAGGCCGGCGAGCCAGTTTTTCATTCCGAGTTTCATTAAGTAATCCCCTTAAAGCGCGTCGTTGCCGGTTTCGCCGGTACGAATGCGGACAACCTGCTCGAGGTCGTACACAAAGATTTTTCCGTCACCGATCTTGCCAGTCCGGGCCGCAGCTTCGATCACATCGATTACCTGTTCGACGATGGCGTCGTCGACAGCCGCCTCGATCTTGGTTTTCGGCAGGAAGTCGACCACGTATTCGGCGCCGCGATACAGCTCCGTGTGGCCCTTCTGGCGACCGAAACCTTTGACTTCGGTGACGGTAATCCCTTGCACATTGATGGCCGACAGTGCTTCACGCACTTCGTCGAGCTTGAAGGGTTTGATAATGGCGGTGATCATTTTCATGCTGCGGCCTCTTTCAGAAGGTTTTTGATGCGGAGATGAGCAGGCCGGTCTTGCCAAGATTCCGGCCGGACGGGCTCAGGTACGACGTAGTATTTGCCTTGACGGCAGCCACCGAGATATTCGCAAAGCCAACATCCTTGGTGACACCGATTTTAAAGTCGTCGTACGAAAACGCGCTGTTGTGGGCGACGCTCTGGTGACCGAAGTGCAGGTTCAGCGTGAAGCCTTCGGTTACGTCGATGTTCGCGCCGATGTCCAGGTAGCCGCTGCCCTTGCTGTCGGCCGTGCCGAACAAATTCGTTGTCGAGCGCGAATATTTGACATAAGCCGGGCCAATGCCAAGCTGACCGTAGAGTTCGAACGTATTCGCGCTTGGATGCAGCTTGTTCGATGGATAGAAGTAATACAGTCCGCCCACGTCATAGCTGAGCAGATCGGTGAATTGTCCTTTTTTACCTGCGTACACATCCCATTCGATGTTCCCGTCGCCGCCCAGATCTTTCGTCCACTTGATCGTGGAGAGCCATGTGCCGACATACAACCCGGTAGGGTTATTGACGAAGTCCGCGCCGCCTTGCAGCGCTGGATCGAATCGGGTTTGCGAAAGACCACGGTAGCGGTATTCGTTGGTGATGGCGGCGTTGTAGCTGATTTCATTGTCCGGCTTGGCATCTTCTGCATGCGCGAGTTGAACTGCGGAACCTGCCAGCATGAGCAGACAGGCAGTTCGCAAAGCAGTTGCTTTCAGGTGGTTCATGCGATCTCCCTTGAGTTGAATGAAATACAGCGCTTGCGGAGTACAATTCTTGTGTTGTACATCCCGCTTTATTAATTCTTTAGCAGGATGCGTGCCAACCCGACCACACGCCCAAAGTGCATAAAAAGTGCTTGTTTTTCGCAACTATGGACCCACCCTGCCACTGAAAGGTCTTACATCTTGCACAGCGGCATGAAATCGTGGCGGTGATGCACCATTTACGATCTAATCGCACCACCTTGGTGCGGTTTCTAAAATTTTCACCAAGGACGACCGATGGACATGAACAGTTTCTTTGCAGATTTGCAAGGCAAAATTAACCAGGCAATCGAAAGCTCGCCTGCCAAGGATATTGAAAAGAACGTCAAGGCGATGATGACCCAGGGCTTTTCCAAGCTCGACCTGGTCACGCGCGAAGAATTCGATATTCAGACGCAAGTGCTGGCAAAAACCCGCGCGAAACTGGATGCGCTGGAATTGCGCCTGGCCGAACTGGAAGCGCAGTCCGTCAAGACAGCGGTTTAATGCCAGATTAGTAATGATTGACGCAGCTTTTTACATGAATTAGTCTTTTGATCGAGGCCAATAGTTTCCATTTGCCAATTGGCTCCGACTATTTCATGAAGGCTCCGCCAATCCATGCATCTATTTTCCCTCATGCGCATGGCCGTCCTGGCCAGCGCAGCGTGCTGCAGCGTCGTTTCAGCGCAACAAGCAAGCACCGATAGCGCCGCCGTTACCGAGCTCGTGCGCAAGTTCGGCGATGCGCAGCGCAATCCCGACCCGGTCGCCCTGCGCGCCCTGACCAGCACCCAGTTTATTGAAATCTCGCCACTTGGCGACGTCGATCCGCGCGACAAGATGATCGGATTTTATGTCAAGGATCCGGCGCGCATTCCGCCCCAGGTGACAATCGATGAGCAAACCGTGCGCGTCTTCGGCGACAGCGCCATCGTCAACCTCCGATTGACCCTGAACGCGAACGGCCAGGCGCGCAGTCTGCGCTCAAGCTATGTTGCGCACAAAGAAGGGGCTGAATGGAAGATGGTATCGGCACAACACACGCCGATGCGTCCCGCCAAGCCTTGAACACCGCGGCCACGCCTGGCCTGGCCGTGCTGTTCGCCGGCGTGCGTTTTCTCGGCATGCTGGGTCCATCCTCGCTGCGGCCGTTGCTGCCAGCAAGCTTCGTGCTGATGACACTGGCGCCGTGGTTATATTACTGAATCGGGACGGCCGCCGCGTCAGTACGTTGCGGGAATGCGGCGCCTTCGGCATGGCTGCACACGCTGCATTCAATGGCGTCATGAATACCGTCAACTTCGGCTTCCTCTGGTAGCAGGCGCGCACGATTGGATCTGCGCAAACCAGCGCCTGGCCGCCCTTCCATGATGGTGGTCTTGCCCTCCACGAAAGAATCCAATGAGCCTCGCCGTGCTCAGGAGCCGCGCCCTGGCCGGCATGGAAGCGCCGCTCGTGAATGTCGAAGTGCACCTTGCCAACGGCTTGCCCCGGCTGACGATCGTGGGGCTGCCGGACGCCGAAGTGCGCGAGTCGAAAGACCGTGTCATGGCCGCATTGGAAAGTTCCGGCTTCGATGTGCCGGCGCGACGCATCACGGTCAACCTGGCGCCGGCCGATTTGCCAAAGGAGTCTGGTCGCTTCGATTTACCGATTGCACTCGGCATCCTGGCGGCGTCGGGCCAGATTCCGGCGCACGAACTCATCCACTACGAATTTGCCGGCGAACTGTCGCTGACCGGCCAGTTGCGACCGGCCCGCGGCGCGCTGGCAATGGCACTGGCAATCCAGCGCGACCACCCGGGGCGCGGCTTCGTGCTGCCGCAAGACAACGCCGATGAAGCGGCGCTGGTCGATGGCGCGCGCATTTTTCCAGCACAAACGCTGTTGCAGGTCTGTACCCATCTGAAGGGTCTCGACCAAGCCAGCCTGATCGCAGCGCACCGGGCCAGCCAGCCCATTTCGTCGGCGAACTATCCGGACTTTGCCGATGTCAAAGGCCAGCAGCAAGCGAAACGCGCGCTGGAAATTGCCGCGTGCGGCCTGCATTCGGTACTGATGGTCGGGCCACCCGGCTCCGGCAAGAGCATGCTGGCGGCGCGCTTCCCCGGCTTGCTGCCGCCGATGAGCGACGAGGAAGCGCTGGAAGCGGCCGCGGTGCAGTCGCTGTCCACGGGTTTCAGCGTGAAACATTGGAAGCAGCGCCCGTTTCGCTGCCCGCATCACACCAGTTCCGGCGTCGCGCTCGTCGGTGGTGGCAACGTGCCGCGTCCTGGTGAAATTTCTCTGGCGCATGGGGGCGTGTTGTTCCTCGACGAGTTACCGGAATTTGACCGGCGCGTGCTGGAAGTGCTGCGCCAGCCACTCGAATCGGGCCGCGTCACCATTTCACGCGCCGCGCAGCAGGCCGACTTTCCGGCCAACTTCCTGCTGATCGCAGCAATGAATCCGTGCCCTTGCGGCTGGTTGGGCCACGTGTCAGGCAAATGCCGTTGCACTGGCGATGCCGTGCAGCGCTATCAGTCGCGCATTTCCGGACCGCTGCTCGACCGGATCGATTTGCAAATCGACGTAGCCGCCATCGCTCCAGCGACGCTGAGCGACCATGCACCGGGCGAAAACAGCGGCTGCATCGCCGCGCGCGTCGGTCTGGCTTGGGACGTGCAACTGGCGCGCCAGGGAAAAGCCAACGCCCGCCTCGGCACGCGGGAAATTGAGCACCACTGCCAGCTCGATGGCCCGGGCGAGAAATTGCTGAAAAGCGCAATGCTGCACATGCATTGGTCGGCCCGGGCGTATCACCGCGTGCTGCGCGTGGCGCGCACAATTGCCGACCTTGATGGCGAGCCCCACGTGCTGGCCCAACACGTGGCCGAGGCTGTGCAATGCCGGCGCGGGTTGGGGGACGGCTGAGAGCTGACGCTGCTGTTGTGTTGTGTTGTGTTGTGCTGTGCTGTGCTGTGCTGTGCTGTGCTGTGCTGTGCTGTGCTGTGCTGACAGCGGTTTGTCCGGCAAGATGCGCGCCACTACAAGATGCGTAACTGGTTGGTTTTTAAATAATTTATTTCGCCGGCACCACCTTGCGGCTGCACAGCATCAGGCGTTTTTGCTACCATCACGCATGCGCAAACTTTTTGTTCTGGCAATTCCCCTGATGGCCGTGTTGCTGTCAGGCTGCAGTCCACATTTCAACTGGCGCGAATTCACCAGCAAGGACGCTTCCTGGCAGGCGCTGTTTCCCGACAAGCCAGCCACGGCCAGCCGCGCCATCGACTTGGGCGGCATGAAAACCACGATGACCATGACCGCCGCCGAGGTCGACAACATCCTGTTCGCGGTCGGTCAGGCGCAGTCCAGCGATACAGCGGCCAACCAGGCAGCCCTGAGCGCCATGCAGACGGCGCTGGTACGCAATATCGAGGGCACGGTGACCAGCAACAAAAGCAGCGCGACGCCAGCAAACATCACGCGCGATATCGATGTCCTGGGCACCCGCAATGGCAAGCCGACCCGGATGGTGGCGCATTTCGAAGCGCATGGACGCAGCCTCTATCAGGTTGTCGTCGTGGGTCCTGCTGCGGCCATCATGCCCGAGCACACCGAGCAGTTCCTCACATCATTCAAGGCCTTGAAATAAGCATGACAATTGCCCTGCACATGGACGATGTGTCCAAGCATTTCGGCCGTCCCGCCGTCGACCACCTCAACCTGACCGTGCACTGCGGTGAACTGTATGCGCTGCTGGGGCCGAACGGCGCCGGCAAGACGACAACCCTGCGCATGGTGGCCGGGCTGCTGGCGCCAGACGGCGGCAACATTACCGTCATGGGTGTCGACCTGGCCAGCCAACCGGCCGCCGCCAAGCAGACGATGGCGTACCTGCCCGACGACCCGATGCTGTACGACAAGTTGAAACCGATGGAATACCTCGAGTTCGTCGCCGGCTTGTGGGGCGTGGCCGCGAAAGACGCAGCGCCGCGTGCCACCGAGCTGCTCGACTGGCTGGATTTGAGCAAGCATGGCCATGAACTGACCGAAGGTTTTTCGCGCGGCATGAAACAAAAGCTGGCCTTGGCCGGCGCGTTGATTCATGCCCCCCAGCTATTGATACTCGATGAACCGCTGACCGGCCTCGATGCTGCGGCTGCACGCCAGGTCAAGGATTTGCTGCTGAACCATGTGCGGGACGGCGGTACCGTGATTCTGACAACGCACATCCTGGAGGTGGCCGAGCGGATGGCGCAACGCATTGGCATCATTCAGAACGGACGCCTGATTGCCGAGGGCACGCTCGATCAATTGCGCGCACGCACGGATGGCGGCACGCTCGAGGATGTCTTCCTGCAATTGACGAGCCCGGCATGAGAGGCAGGCCCGGTTCGTCATGGTGGTTGTTGCAACACGAGCTGCGCATGTTCCGTTTCAACCATGGCGCGCGGACCAAAAAGCGCGGGTGGTTCTTGCCATTGCTGGGCATCTTCTGGTTGAGCATGCATGGCGTCGCGTTTGCCCTGCTGGACAAACTGCCTTCCCTGCCGGCATCCATGCTGACACTGTTAGCGATGGGAATGACGGCGGTGCTGATTATTCTGGGAACCTTCATGTTTTCCAGCGGTCTGAAGTCCAGTGTGGATAGTTTGTTCGAGCGCGGTGATGTCGATTTGCTGCTGTCGTCGCCATTGCCCTCTGACAGTATTTTTACTGTCCGGCTGGGTGCAATCACGATCAGCGTGGCCAGTGTTTATCTTTTTCTGGTCAGCCCTGTCGTCAATGTCGGTCTGTTCATCGGGCACGCCGGCTGGCTGGCCGCATATATCGTCATCGTCGCCTGGGCCAGCATCTGCTGTTCCCTGTCCATGTTGCTGACGCTGTTGTTGGTACGCGTACTCGGTGCGCGCAAGACGCGTGTCGTCGCGCAAGTACTCAGTGCCATTGCCGGTGCACTGATGTTCCTCCTGGCGCAAGCGCAAAATATTTTTCAGCTCTACTCGCCTGAAGCACTTCAGTCACTGACTGCAAGGTTGGTAGCATCAGGCGGCGCGCTGGTGCCGGACAGCGTGTTGTGGGCGCCCGGACGCGCGGTCATGGGCCACGGCGCACCACAGCTGGGACTGGCGGCAGTCGCCGTGGCGCTGTTCTTTTTTACCGTCCACTTTACGCACGGATTTTTTGTACGTGGCCTGCAGCAAGCGGTCAGCACGGTGCGTGTGCAAAAGCAGCGTGTGGGCACGCGACAAGGTCAATTTGGCCGCCACCTGCTGGAAGTTATCGTGCGCAAGGAATGGAAACTGATCGCGCGCGATCCGCATCTGATCTCGCAGGTTCTTCTTCAACTTCTGTACCTGCTTCCCGTTGGCTTCATGGTGCTGCGCGCGGAGCACCAGACTGCGCCTGGCCTGGCGGCGGCCCTGGCAATGCTGGCGGCCGGACTGACGTCATCGCTGACGTGGATCATTGTATCGGCCGAGGACGCGCCGGATTTGCTGCAGGCGTCTCCAGCTGCCGCACGCGTGATTCGATTGGCAAAACTTGCTGCCGCGACGATTCCGGTGTTGCTGCTGATGGCCCTGCCTTTGCTGTGGTCGTTTTCGCAGCGCCCGCTGACTGGCCTGCTGATGTGTTTTGCGGTCGTGGGAGCGATCTTCAGCGCAGCCCTGATCGGGCTGTGGCAAGGCCGGCCTGCGCCACGCGGCAACTTCAAAAAACGCGGCAAGGCCAATCTGGTCGGCACCATTCTCGAGCTGGTGAGCAGCCTCGGCTGGGCGGCCACCGGCTTTATCCTGATTCTCGCCACCAGACCAGGCCAAAGCGGGTACGATGCGCCGTGGGCAGGCATTGGCCTGGCCATCGCACTGCTGACACTTTTAGTGGCATGGGGAACGCGGCACCGTGCCGCTTAATCAGGACTTAAGGCTGCATCCGTCAGAAGTGTGCCGGATGACCGTGGCTACCCTGCCGTGTTATCGTTTCTGCATCAACATACAAAAACAGAAAGCCATCATGTTAATTACGTTCACCTCCAAAGCTTCCGCTGAAGTACTGATGTACAAAGAACACGCGAAGCGTATCCTCGACCTGCTGGGCAAGGATGCAGACCGCGGCGTTATCACCGCTGCAGAATCGACGCAGGCGGTCGCCGTGCTGGAAAAAGAAATTGCCGAAAACCGCATGCACCACACGTCGGACGACGTCCAGCGCGATGTCGATGCCCATCAGGACAAGGACAGCGATCATGAAAGCGCCCAACTGGTCAGCTTTGCCACACGCGCGTTCCCACTGCTGGAAATGCTGCGCGCTGCCCGCGACCAGCACGCCGACGTTCTCTGGGGCGTTTAAGCTTTTTTCCTGCGCAGGCGGCGCCAGAATGCCGACGCGCCAATTACGCCGAGTGCACCGACGCCCATCACCGGCAAGGGCACCGGTGATGGCGTTTCGGGCAATGGTGTATCACTGTCGCGCAGTGCTGTTGGAAACGGTCGCGGCGCGACCGGGACAATTTTCCAGTCAGCCCGGTCTGACGGCGTCCGCTGAATATATTCATCGAATGAAAATACCGGGCTCGAACCCATTACCCGGCTCGATGGCATCTGCGCAATCTTCACCAGCATGATCGCTTCCACATCGTCTTTCAATTGCTGCTCGTAGTTTGAAAGGACGCGCGTCGGCTCGGTAGCGGCGCTCACCAACTTCAGCAAATCCCATCCTGCCGCTTCAAAAGCCAGTGCCGGCAACATGCGCGTTTTCTCTTCATTCAGATTGTCGTAAATGCTGCGCCCACTCTTCAGGCTGGCATCCGTGGTGGCAACGTATGCATAAGCTGCCAGTGCTTTCACACGACTGGTCGGTCCTTCATCCGGGATTCGCCACCCGAGGTCGCGCAAGACGTCGATCGATACACCTGCACAATTGGCCGCGGACTGGCCGTACGTAAAATCCTGACGATAAAAATGATTCAGCGTGCGCTGGATGCCGCCTTGATACGCCACCGCAGTGCGCGCGTTTTTCAACACCGCCACAAGCATGTAGGATGGCCGGTAAAACTGCTGGCCGCTGTTCAGATCGGTAAGGTAGTTATCCATCGGCACGGTGGCGGCGACAATGCCCTTTTCGCTGAACGAACCGAGGCTGTAGATATTGTTCATGGCCCAGTCGGCCCATTCACCGTGCCGCCCAAGGTAGCCGGTGGCAACGCCAAAGTGGCCCGCCAACGATTCGTCATCGTCGCCCTGAGCGCCGTTGAGCATAATCCCCAGCACCGGCTTGCCCGCGGCGGCGCGCCCTGCTCCCGGTGTGCGTTCCCAGATAAGCCGTGAGCTGACTGCGCCATCCTTTACTTTCACCGGATCCTGCACGTACGCTGTCAAATCGCCGCGCTGTTTCAGCGGCAACGGAGACAGGCGTTGTACGTCGATCGCGTAATCTGCCGGCCACAATGTGCGCGCCACGAAGGTAGGCTTGCCGTCCCGGTTTTCCAGCGTCCCGCGCAGGCGCACCTTGCGCTGCTGCACATATGCCGTGGTCGCCGCATTCGCATAGGAGAGATTGGTGGATATCTTCGGCACCAGAGCAAAATCGTGCGTGCTGCCATCGGCGCCAGTGACATGGGTTCCACTGGCATTGATGGTGGCGCCGTCCATGATCTGCGGCGCGGCAATCCAGGTAACAGTGGGATACGCGAGCTGTCCGGCAGTGGCCGTTTGTGCCCACGCTCTGACATCGGCACGCCGGTCGAGCTTGGGCGAGACGCCGGCTGCCAGGTCGTTCGATGTTGGCGCTGCGATCACATCATTCTGGAAAAACCACAAGCTTTGCGGCAAGCTGGCGCAATCGGTACATTTAC
>JALYUM010000182.1 GCA_030853745.1 Pseudomonadota bacterium
ACGCGGCCACGCGCAAGGCTAAATGCTGACTCGCCACTGGTTGTTTATACTCGCCATATAGCATTGCTCCAACATTCAACGGACACTGTGAATTAACCCAGTGTTGCGCTTAATTCTTGAAACCGCCGGGTGACGATTTTATCGCAAAATAATATCTAATTGGTAATTACGCCTCGCCTCACATCGGCCAGCCAAACACCTGCCCTGCTGGCACGGTTCCGGCACCGGCTGCAGCGTCCGTGCGCAGTGGATGCAGCCACCACGCAGGAAGAACGCGACGAGCATCGCCACCGCCAATGCGGTCAACACGATCCGTTCGGCCCGTAGGCAGCGCCGGCGGTGGCGTTGACGTGAGCGGAGCTTATCCGGGCCGGCGAGCGCCGGTCGTCTTCCAGAGACCAGTCGCTTCGGGTTCTGTCGCATTGTTGATAAAAAGGGGAGACTTTCCCGAAACGGCACAGCACCTCTTACACTGCGGGTTGTCTCAGAATTCGGAAAATAAAGCACGGTAAGCAATCTTGGTGCGCCCTTGTTTTGTAGTCACAACGCGACTACAATAGAGGCTCGGAAACCGATTCAAGGAGAACCATCATGAGCACCGCTGACACCTATGTACGCGCCCGCATTGACACCAACACCAAGGAGCGGGCCGCTGACGCGCTCGAAGCAATGGGACTCTCTATCTCGGATGCTATTCGCTTGCTGATGCTGCGCGTTGCTGATGAGCGCCGTTTGCCGTTCGATGTAAAGGTACCCAATGCCACCACGCGCAAGGCCATTGCCGAGCTAGAGGCAGGGAAGGGAAAGCGGTTCGCCAGTGTCGATGACTTGATGGCAGACCTGCATGCGGACGATTGACCGCGCATCAGCCTTCAAACGCGATTACAAGCGTGAGGCGAAGGGACAGCACCGGGCCACGCTCGATAATGATCTAAGGCCCGTTCTCGTGGCGCTGGCGACTGACCAGCCACTTGATGCCAAGTACCGCGACCATGACCTGAGCGGCGATTGGGCAGGCTACCGGGAATGTCATATCAAGCCGGACTTGCTGCTGATCTACCGCAAATCGGATGCCGACACGCTCAGACTTGCACGGCTTGGCTCGCACAGCGAGCTTTTCGGTTGAGTCCGTCCGGTTGAAGTACACCCTAACCGGCTCTGTCGCATTGTTGATCATACGGCGGAATTTCCCTGTAAAGTCACGGATCCGTTCAAACTGGACGGACTACTCCTGCCAGTGTAGAAAATTGATCTGCGAACGATATCGGATCCGCGCCGTCGATCGTAAACTGGCCTTTGCGAATCATGTGGATCAGCTCGATGCCGGCGAGCACGCAGCCGGCGGCACGAAATGATTTGAAGTTGAGCATCGGTTTGGTCAACCGTTTAATGGCGCGATGGTCCTGCTCGACAATGTTGTTGAGGTATTTAACCTGGCGCACAATGATCGGCATGGCGCGGCCTGCGTTGATCGCATCGATCGCCGCCTTGTTCGCACCGCTTTTTTCCATCGCGACCTTGTCCGGATCGCCGTTTACTCCCATGGCCTTGTCGAAGAAGCGCTTCGCCGCGGCCATGTCGCGCTTCGCTGTCAGCAGGAAATCGACGGTCTTGCCGTGCTTGTCGACAGCGCGGTAGAGGTATTTCCAGACGCCTTTGACCTTGATATAAATCTCATCCATACGCCAGCTGCCCCCGACCGGACGCTTGTGTTTTCGGGCCATCTTCTCGATGAGCGGAAGGAATCGAATTGCCCACCGGTTGATCGAAGAATGGTCGACCGATACGCCGCGCTCTTCCATAATCTCCTCGAGGTGCCGGTAGCTCAGCGGGTAGGCCGCGTACCAGCGGATGCAGACTAAGATCACGTCGATCGGAAAGCGCATACCTTTGAAGTGGAGCATGTCAATTTGTCCTGGGTTCGGCACCGCAGTTTACCCGACCACCCCCAGGGAGTTCGCTAATGCGACAGAACCGGTTTTTGCGGCTGACCAGTAAAAATCTGGTTCTGTCGCATTAAGCAAAATCGCAAAATTTTGACCACAACCGGTAGTGTCGCATCACGAGCGCAAGCCCACATGTCGTATGCCAACCACGCCGAAAAAAATTAATGCGACAGAACCCGATATCGTCGATGCCTTTGGCCGCTTCGACTATAGTGTAGCCGGCCGCCGACAGGTTAGCTACCGCCATCGTGCGCACTTCTTCGTTGTCATCGATGATGAGCACAGTGCCGTATAACGCGAGGCATCAGTGACGAATGTTTCGCCGGCGGCCAGGTCGGTGCGCGCCAGCGCGTGGGGCAGGCACAGCTTGAGGGTGCTGCCCTTGCCCACACCCGCCTTGGGGCCGGTCGTCAATAACGAGGCGGATGCGCTGGCGCACGGAATCGGGCGGCAGGTCGAGCTTGGTGCCGGCCGGTACCCGCGTGCTGATGATCTGTTCGCCGTCCGCGTCGTACAGCACCGTGCGCCCGCCAACGCCGCGGTGGGCGGTGCGCGCGTGCTCATAAAAATCGACCATGTCACCGCTCGATAGATTGGGCGAACGGGCTAGCACACGCAGCGCCGCTTCCGCGCTATTGAGTTCGCGGTCGACCAGCAGAGCCGACGACACCACGGTTTCGTCGAGACTGCGCAAGGCTCTCTCGCGTTCGGAACGCAAGAGAATCTGCAGGGCGACAGCGGCGAAAACGGCGATCGGCACAATGATCGCCCCGCCATGAGCAGGAGGTAAGAACGAATTTTCATAACAAGACAGTCGTACCACTTCTACACCCGACCTGCTGCCCCCGGATGGCGTCCAATCGAGGCGAATCGCGTCGAACAAGCATCGCGCCTGCGCAAGGCAATCGGCGTCGTCGGTGAGCGCTTTGCGACTGAGCACGGTCAACAGGGCCGTCTCCAAGATAGTTCCAAAAAGCAATCATTTACTACGAACGCCTCCTAATGATGCGCATCTTCTCCGAATCGCACATTAAAGTGCGATCGAATGACCATGGCTTTTGTCTCCTGGACAACACTTATACGCTCGCAAGCGCCACGTTAATGTCGTCGCCGTTTGATTTGTTCATCAGTGGCACCGGACATGGCGTTAAGCGAAGCACGCACCTCTTCGGCACCCTGACCGATGAGTTGCTGATTAGACTTCATATCGTGACCGGTCTCCGAAAGCGACGCGGCAGCAGCAATCATTGATACGTCCGAGCCCGTTTAATGTCTTGATATCAGAAAGTGCCAATTTCGGCCAAAGGAGGCGAAATCGCGGTGACCTGCACGATGACTCGCCCCCTCCCATTGCCTTGCATATCAAATCTGGCGTACCCCACCGTCCACAAACAGTTCGATCCCATTGACGAAACTTGCGTCATCCGATGCGAGGAAGACTGCCACCTTCGCGATTTCGTCTGGCTCGCCAACCCGTCCCATCGGAATCGTCGACGCCAGATGATCGAGGAACCCCTGCTGCTGCTGAGGATCGGTGCCAACGAGCTCGACCAGGCCCGGCGTCTTGATCGGTCCGGGGCTGAGCGTGTTCACACGAATGCCGCGGCCCTTCAGATCAACGATCCAGTTCCTCGCAAAAGCACGCACCGCGGCTTTCGACGCGGCGTACACACTGAACGCTGCAGTGCCTCCACTTGCCGCGGTAGACCCCGTCAAAATCACGGACGAGCCATCGCCCAGCAAGCGTAATGCAGTTTGCACTGTAAACAGGGTGCCCTTGACGTTACGCGAGAACGTGTCGTCAAAGTGTTCTTCGGTAATTTGACCTAGTGGCACCATCGAACCGCCCCCGGCATTTGCGACAAGCACGTCTAGCTTTTCATGCTTGCGTCCTATGTCAGCGAATAGGGCCTCCAACTGGGCGATATCAGCCGAATCAACCCGCGCGCTTTCGGCATCGCCGCCGATGGCTGCTACTGCGCTGTCGAGTTCCGCCTGACGTCGTCCTGTAATGTATACCTTCGCGCCTTCGCTGGCGAAGCGCTTGGCAATGGCCAGGCCGATGCCGGTGCTGCCGCCGGTGACGACCGCTACTTTTTGTGCAAGTTTCAGTGACATGATTTCCTTCGCTTTCAGAACGGCGTTTCCAATTGAACGCAAGACCGAGTGTGCGGCGCAAAACTCGGAACCGGAAGACAGGCCGGACACATATCATCTATGCTTCCGTTGCATGAGTCACCCGGGGAGCGATCAGAATGGATAAATTACTGTGGATGCATTGTTTCGTTCGCGCCGTCGAAACGGGAAGCTTCTCTGCGGTAGCAAGAGAACTACAAATCGGCCAGCCGAACGTCAGCCGGCATATCGCGTCGCTCGAGAAATTATTGGACACGCGCCTGCTGCATCGCTCGACGCGCCGACTGGCAACCACCCCGGAAGGTCGGCTTTATTATGACCAGGCACGCCATGCCCTCGACGTCATCGCGCAGGCGGAGTCCGACGCGCGCGGCGAGCAAAATCCCCATGGATTGCTGCGGGTGGCCTGTGCGGAGAGCTTGGGCACACAGGTATTGATGGGAGCCTTGCCTGTGTTTTTGTCCCGTTACCCGGACGTGCAGGTCGAATTACGGCTAGGCGACCACTACATCGACCTTGTGGCCGAAGGCGTTGATGTCGCCATCCGCGGCGGGACGCTCAAGGATAGCGCGCTGCGCGCGCGCCGGGTCGGCACGTCCGAACGGATCTGTGTCGCCACGACAGGCTATCTCGAACAACACGGCGCACCCGTGCAGCCGGCGGATCTGCTGTCGCACGAGTGCATCATCTACACCATGATGGGCGCCGTTAGCGGCGCCTGGCCGTTCAATGGCGGCGACGTTCATGTGTCTGGACGGTTGCGCCTGAATAATCTGGAAGGGATCCGCCGCGCCGTACTGAGCAGCCTGGGCATCGGCTATCTTCCCACGTGGATGCTTGCTGACGAGCTCGCACGCGGAGAAGTCCAGGCGCTTCTGACCAAGCACGTCGCCGCCAATACCCCTTTGAACGCCTTATATTCGGCCGAGCGACTTTTGCCACAGCGTGCCTCCGTGTTCATCGACTTCATCGGTGTACTGTTCGCGGGCATTCCCGGACTCAATGGGGTCTCCCTCGTCTAGGCACTTTTCGTGCGCCGGTAAGCGCCTGGCCCGATACCGAAATGCCGCTTGAAAACGCGGCTGAACGCAGCCTCGGATTGATAGCCGACTTGCCCGGCGACCTCAGTTGCGGGTACACGTCCCGCCCGTAGCAGCACTGCAGCCCTTGCCATCCGGGTGTTGGCCAGCAGCTGCGCCGGCGTCGTCCTTGCGACCTTTTGAAACAAGCGCGCGAATGCGGAACGCGACATGTTGCAGGTGGCCGCCAGCTCGCTCACTTCCCAGGGATGCGCGGGCGCGTCGAGCATGGCGTGCAGCGCTCCGCGCAAGCGCGCATCGGCTAGCAGCGCGAACAGGCCGCCCGGCGCCGAGCCTTCTTCGATCCAAGCGCGCATGACCAGTGTGAACAAGGTCGATGCCAGTTGCGAAACGACGGCACGCGCGCCGGGCCGCGCATGCTCGGTTTCGGCGCGCAGCATCGACATGAGCTGGCGCAGCACTGCCACTCCCTCACCACCGGCAGTGCGCACGTGCACCAGTTCCGGTAGCGAAGAGAGCAGTACATTCGCGCTGCCTGCGCCGAATTCGAACTGCCCGCACAGAATCCCCGCCTGCGGGCCAGGGCTGTCGTTGTAGAGAAAGGGCAGGGGACCACTGTCGCGCGACTCGCGCAGCGCCGGGTGAATCCCGTGCCAGCCCGGGGTGTACAGGCGATGTGGCGTACCGGCCGGGAACAGGATGATGTCGCCGGCAGTGAGAACGATGTCCTTCTGCGTTCCAACGTCGAGCCGGCATTCGCCATCGACGATCAGGTGGTAGGGTGCGATGCCTGGGTCGGCGCCCTGGTGGTCAAGTACCCAGGGCGCGCCGAAATGGCAGCGTACCTCGAGTGCCGTTTGTACTGGATACAACTCGAGAAGTCGACTTAGCGCGCCCATGTTCTGTTTGGTTGAGAGGAATGAGCAGATTATAGAGCGCGGCGAGCATTCAAGGAATCAAGCCCTTCCCCTAGACTGGTTCACGTCGGCGCGCTCAGTCCAGCGCCCGCCTCAACTTAAAGGAAAACCACCATGTCCCGTCTTCATACCATCGCCCGGGCCGACGCCACCGGTCCCGCAGCCGCTTTGTTCGGCGCCATCAAGAATACTGTCGGCATAGTTCCGAACGCCTATGTCACCGCAGGCTCGAACAGCCCGGTCGCTCTGAAAGCCGCCCTCGCGCTCGACAGCAGCCTGCGCGAAACGACCTTGTCGGCAAAGCAGATCGAAATTATTAAGCTGGCCGTCAGCGCCCGCGTCGGCTGCGATTATTGCGTGGCCGCGCATACGATGATGGGCAAGAAAGCAGGTCTCAGCAACGACAGCCTACGCGCGATCCGGAGCGACGGTGACAGTGGGGATGCCGCGGCTGATGCGTTGGCGCGTTTCGCCCGCACTCTCGTCAGTAGCACGGGCACCGTGCCGGCGGCGCAGGTGGATGCGGTCAAAACCGCCGGCTATAGCGACGCGCAGATCGTCGACACCTTGCTCGCCATAGCCAGCATTACGTTTACGAATTTGCTCAACCGCGTCAACGACACGCCTCTCGATTTTCCGGCGGCCGACTGAGGCGACCCGGCGGTGCCGATGTGCGCCGCTACTTCAATGAAACGACAGGACGCATCATGCAAACAGTGACCATCTACACCACAGGCAGCTGCCCCTACTGTGTGCTAGCGAAACGCCTGCTCGCGGAAAAGAGCATTAATGCAAGCGAAATAAAGATCGACGCCGATCCGGGCAAACTCGCTGAAATGATCGAACGTACTCGGCGCCGCAGCGTGCCGCAGATCTTTATCGGCGACATCCACGTCGGCGGCTACGACGACTTTCATGCATTAGCGCGGAGCGGGGAACTCGACGGGCTGTTAGCTGGCACCTCGACCCATGCCGCGCGGTAATTGATACGCAGGGCAATAGCGGTAGGTTGTCGCCGCTCCCTTTAAGATTTGTGTGAAAGTCAGTGCGTCGCGCACGACAACCTGCTGCCGCTCCGTGCGGCTGCGCCCAGTCCCGGCACCGCTTTCGATACAGCCCTGGTCGACCGTATACCGGCTGCCCGTGCGCGCCACGACGTTCGCCTTGCACGCGCGACTGTGTGCGGTGGCGATGCCACGCCCGTCGTACTGGCGAATCGCGGCGTTGGACGCCGTTTCGCAATCGCTGCCGCGCGCCACATACACGCCGGGCTTGAGTTTGTACACGCCGCCAGGTGCGGCCGAGGTGTCGACGCTGGCGGATACGCTCGTCGCGAAACTAAGGTTCGCTAGCATTAGTAAAGCGCCTGCTATTCGCAATTTGTTTCTCATTATTAATCCTCGTTAAGTCGGCGTCAGGTCTGGAGCACCGATTTTATCGGGCAGGAACCAAATCGCCATTGCAGTACGGAATTACGACAATCTTGTACATTCAGATACTATCCGCATTCATGCAGCCACGGCATGGATCATATTCATTCTACCTGCCTTCCGCTTCAAGGTAAACCGCCTCCTACTAGGCCGTGGAGCAGTTGCTCGACCATACACGAAAGAGATGCATGAACTCACAACACAACTTACAGCTGGCCCGACAATTTCTGGCAAAGTTGGGCAGTGGTGCCAGTCCCGAAGAGATGGCAGCCTCGCGCATGCGCGACCTCGTGTGGAAGGTGCTAGGCGACGGAGGATAGCTTTGGCGTCTCTATTGCAGCACGTGCCGCTCGGATAAAGGAGTGGCAATAATGTCCTTGTCAGTAATTGAATTGTTGAGGCGAAACGTGTATGCGATCTTCGGCGAACGAAATTCGTCCGTAGGGGGGCAAAGAGCTTGACTCAATCTGGAACCATGATGGGGTGTTGATTGACCCGGATGGGCGCTACTCGGGCGTCGAGGCCATCGAAAATCGGGTCGCCCAGCTTCAAGATATGTATCCCGATTTCTTATTCACGGAAACCGATGCGGCGCAAGAGATGCGTAAGCGTCCAGCCCACCCATCTATGAATTCCTGATTGTGACGTCCACACTGGTTTCTTCGATTATTGAGGAGAAAAATGGTGGCGAGTGCAGCACGTAAAAAAGAGTGGCAGAAACTGGTGACGCAGTGGCGGGCCAGTGGCCTGTCCCAGCGTGCATTCGCGCTGAAACATGGCGTGACGCAGAAGCAGATCAGTTATTGGTCGCGCAGTCTGGCGGCGACGACGCCGTTGCCTGGATTCGTCCCTGTTCGCGTGATGCCGGCTCCTGCCGCCGTTGCAATCAGTCTGCGCAGCGAGCATGGCTGGACCTTGACGTTGCCCCATGACGTGCCGGCCAGCTGGCTGGCCGAGATGTTGCGGGGGTTGTGATGCAGGTTTCTGCAGAGGCGATCTGGCTTGCCACCAGTGCAGTCGATATGCGCACCGGCATCGATGGCGTGTCGTTGCACGTGCAGCAGGCGCTGGGCCGTCCGCCGTGCGATGGCACGGCTTACGTGTTTGCCAACCGGCGCCGTACGCGTTTGAAGCTGGTGTGCTGGGACGGCACCGGCGTCTGGATGTGCCTGCGCCGGCTGCACCGCGGCCAGTTCGTCTGGCCCGCGACCGGCGAGGCAAGCTGGCAGATCGGTGCCGAGCAGTGGCAGTGGCTCATCGCCGGCGTGGACTGGCAGCGCCTGTCGGCGCCGGCACCGGCGCAGTGGCGGCTATGAGGACGTAAACTGTTGCGCTTGTAAACGTCGGCCGGGACCGGTAAACTGCTCGGCATGAACCTGCTCGACGAACTTGCCCGCACCGACATCGCTCCAGCGCTGCTGGCGCAGGTGCAGGCGCTGATCGAACAGCAGCAGGCCAAGCTGGCCGAGAATGACTTCAAGATCAAGGCGCTGACGTTCGAGCTGGCCTATTACAAGCGTGTGCGCTTCGGCAAGGCCAGCGAAGCACTGGTTGGCGAACAGCGCTTGCTGTTCGACGAGACCGTCGATATGGACCTCGCGACCATCGATGAGGAACTGCGCAACCAGGCACCCGTCAAACCGCCACGCAAGCGCGCCGGCCGCCAGCCGCTGGCGCCGGAACTGCCGCGCATCGAACATCGCCATGAGCCCGAGTCGTGCCAGTGCGGCCAGTGCGGCGCCGACCTGGTCAAGATCGGCGAGGACGTCAGCGAGCAACTGGATGTGGAGCCAGCGCGCTTCTTCGTGCACCGCCATATCCGTCCCCAATACGCCTGCCGTCCCTGCGAGACGGTGACGGCAGCGCCGATCCCGGCTGCCGTCATCGATGGCGGCATGGCCGCGGTGGGCCTGCTGGCTTGGATCGCCGCCTGCAAGTATCTCGACCACCTGCCGCTGTACCGGATCGAGCAGATCGCAGCGCGCCAGGGTGTGCCGCTGGCCCGTTCGACCCTGGCCGACTGGATCGGCCGCATCGGCGTGGCCCTGCAGCCGCTGGCGGACCGGCTGGCCGAACTGCTGCGGCAGCACGATTGCCTGCATGCCGATGAAACGCCGGTGCGCCAGCTCGACCCTGGCAGCGGCAAGACGCGCCACGCCTACCTGTGGGCCTATCGTTCCGGCGTGCACGACGACGGCCCGCCGATCGTCGTGTTCGACTACCAGACCAGCCGCGCCGGCGCTCACGCGCGCGCCTTCCTGCACGGCTGGCGCGGCTACCTGATGGTGGACGACTACGCCGGCTACAAATCCATGTTCGTCGGCGGCCCCACTGAGTTGGCCTGCCTGGCCCACATCCGCCGCAAATTCTTCGATGTGCATGCCGCCGGAGGCAGCCCCGTCGCCGAGCAGGCACTGCAGCACATCGCCAAGCTTTACGCGATCGAGCAGCAAGGCGTCGGGGTGGACCCGCCGCAGCGCATGCTGTTGCGCGAACAACTGGCGCTGCCGGCGCTGGCCGAACTGCACGCTTGGCTCCTAGCGAACCAGCGAACCGCAGCCGCCGGCAGCGGCACGGCCAAGGCAATTGATCATGCCCTCAAGCGCTGGCCGGCGCTGCTGCGTTACGCCAGCTCGGGCAGCTTGCCGATCGACAACAACCCGGTCGAGAACGCCATCCGCCCCATCGCCATCGGCAAGAAAAACTGGCTGTTCGCTGGCTCGGAACGCGCCGGTCGCCGCGCTGCCGCCATCCAGAGTCTGTTCGCTACCGCCAAGCTCAACGGGCTTGATCCGGCGCGCTGGCTGGCCATCGTACTGGAACGTCTCCCGACGTGCCCCAACAGCCAGATCGATTCGCTGCTGCCATTCCCCGACTTTACTTAGCGCTAAACAGGCTGTACAGATGGGGCCGCTGGCCGCTTACAGAGATGCATGGGGTAAGGCGTCTGGACTGGGCATATGGACCCAAGGGAAATCAGGCGGCAGTCACCGGCGTCGATATAGCAGTCATGCGCTATGGAAAATTGCTCGAGCTGTACGTTTTCATCAAAAATCCTCGCAGGGCGGTTTAAAGAGAACCGGGATTACGAAGAACCCTGCGCTTTTACCCTCCCGCCGAGCTACTAATGTTCGGATGAGTCCGCAAATGCTCGACGATACTGTCGATGAGGTTCTGTCGCGTTACGAACCGACGGCGAGATTTTCCCCGCATGGCACATTGCCCATCAAACTGGACGGACCATTCCTGCCAGCGCATAGAATTGATCGGCGAACGACATCGCATCGGCGTCGTCGATCGCATACTGGCCTTTGCGGATCATGTGCATGAGCTCTATGCCGGCGAGTACGGAGCCGGCAGATCGGAACGATTTGAAGTTGAGCATCGGCCTGGTTACCCGCTTGATGGCGCGGTGGTCTTGCTCGACGATGTAGTTGAGGTATTTGACTTGGCGCACCAGGATCGGCACGTCGCGGCCGGCGTTGATCTCATCAATGGCCGCCTTGTTGGCGCCGCTCTTGTCCATTGCAACTTTGTCTGGATCGCCGTTCGCTCCCATGGCCTTTTCGAAGAACCGCCTGGCCGCAGCCATGTCGCGTTTGGCCGTGAGCAGGAAGTCGACCGTCTTGCCCTGCTTGTCGACGGCGCGGTAGAGGTATTTCCAGACCCCCTTGACCTTGATATACGTCTCGTCCATTCGCCAGCTGCCGCCGACGGGCCCCTTGTGTTTGCGGGCCATCTTCTCGATGAGCGGTAGGAAACGAATCGCCCACCGGTTGATTGACGAATGGTCGACCGACACGCCGCGCTCCTCCATCATCTCCTCGAGGTGCCTGTAGCTCAGCGGATACGCTGCGTACCAGCGGATGCAGACCAGGATGACGTCGATCGGAAAGCGCATACCTTTGAAGTTGACCATGTC
>JALYUM010000187.1 GCA_030853745.1 Pseudomonadota bacterium
CGGTCGCGCGCGCTGCCGTAACCGGTCAGCGCCACCAGCCGCATCGCGCGCGTGCGCGGGTCGGCGCGCAGGGCCCGCGCGATCGCGTAGCCATCCATGTCGGGCAGGCCGATATCGATGAATGCCAGATCCGGCGTATTGGCGCTGGCCATGGCAATCCCGTCCGGCCCGTTGCTGGCGGCCAGTACGCTGCACTGGCACGTGGACAGCAGCATCGTCATGGTCTCGCGCGCGTCGTCGTTGTCTTCCACCAGCAGGACGCGGCGTGCGCCAACGCCTGGCCCGAAAGCGACGGCAGCCGCTGCATCGGCCGGCGCCTGCATCAGCGGCAGCCGCAAGGTAAAGGTGGAACCGTGGCCGAGTCCGGCACTGGTGAGTACTGCGCTGCCGCCATGCATTTCGGCCAGACGGCGCACCAGTGCCAGGCCGATGCCGAGTCCACCCTGGGCGCGCTGCAGCGGCTGGCTGGCCTGGACGAACATGTCGAACACCGTCGGCAGCAGCTCAGGGGCGATGCCGACGCCTTCGTCGGTGACCGCCAGTTCGGCGAATGCGCCGTGCTGGCCGACGCTGATCGCCAGCGTGCCGCCGTCCGGACTGTATTTGATGGCGTTGTCGATGACGTTGTCGACAATTTGCGCAAGCCGCGTCGGATCGGCATCCACCCACGCGGCGGCCAGCCGGGTGTGCAGCGTGAAGCCTGCGCTGCGCCCGCTGTGCGCCAGCGCGTCCAGGCTGCGCTGCACCACGCTGGCCATGTCGAGGCGGTCCCGCTCGAGCGTAAACTTGCCCATCAGGACGCGATTCACGTCGAGCAGGTCGTCCACCAGGCGCCGCAGATGGTCGCTCTGGCGCACCAGCACCTGGCGCGCGCGCCCTTGCATGTCGGCACTGGCATTTGTACTGTCAAGCACGCGCACGGCGTTCGACACCGCGCCCAGCGGATTGCGCAACTCGTGGCCGAGCATCGCCAGAAATTCATCCTTGGCGGCGTTCTGCGCTTCGGCATGGTGGCGTGCCTGCTGGGCTTCGCTGAGCAGGGCGTTGCGCTCGTCCTCGGCCAGCAGCCGCGAGCGCATCTCCTCGCGCAGGCGCGCGTTCGCTTCCATGATGGCGCCACTGAGCTGGTCGAATTCCAGCACGCCGCTCGGTGCCAGCGGGGCCACGTCATCGCGGCGGCCCAGACGGCGCGCCGCCAGCGCTGCACGGCCGATATACCGCACCAGGCGCTGGCCGAACAGGGCGGTGAGAAACAGCGCGACGATGAACGCCACCACCATGCCGGCGAGGATCATCAGCGCACCGGTCCAGACCGGCCGGTCGATGCCCGCCACCGGCGCGCCGATCGTGATGCTCCAGCCCGCCAGGCGCGAATGCGTGAACACGTCGTAGACCTCGGTGCCTTCGCGGTTGACGTGGCGCAGCACGTCGTTGTCGCCGGCATTGATCGCGCGCGTCAGTTCAGGCTTGATGTGCGCGCCCGCTTGCTGCGCCGTATTGGTGCGCGAGATGACCGCACCATCGCGGTCGGCCACGCTGGCGATCCAACCCGTCGGCAACTCGCGGCCCGAGAACGCGTTGGTGAACCACTCGGGCGAAAATGCCTGGGCCAGCACGTAGCGGCGGCCCGGGCCAAGGTCGATCGGTTCTTCGACCGCAACAAAACTGTGGTTCAACACGGCGCGCCAGCGCATGCCGGTGATCCAGCCGCGTCTGGCGTCGAGCATCCGTCCAACTTCTTCCGGATGAGGGCGCACGAACAGGCTGCTGCCATACGGCATGCGCGTGTTCAGGATCTGGCGGCCGTGCTCGTCGTACAGCAGCATCCAGGCACCGCTGCCGGCATTCATCGCCTGCAGTTCGCCGTACACGCGCGCCATGTCGCCCTCCTGCAGCGCTTTCGAGCTGGCCAGCGTGCGCATCACCGACTGGGCGCGGTACAGGTCGCCATCGATGACAAGGCGCACCAGCTTGACGTTTTCACGCACGCGGTCGATTGCCGCGTCATGCTGCACGTGCCACAGCAGGTTCACCGCCAGTGCGCAGACCGCCCCCACCGGTAACACCAGCACGGCCACGAGGATCATGTAATACGCGCGCAGCCTCATGGAACCACGCGGGAAGCTGCGACGGGTAAAAGCATCAAGCGTTGGGACAGTGGACAAAAGATTGCATATTCTACAGGAGCTCAGCGGTCGGATCCCGGCGGGCCCGGC
Source organism: Pseudomonadota bacterium (assembly GCA_030853745.1). Classification (GTDB taxonomy): domain Bacteria; phylum Pseudomonadota; class Gammaproteobacteria; order Burkholderiales; family Burkholderiaceae_D; genus JALYUM01. Next base: position 2,217 of record JALYUM010000187.1, read on the forward strand.
GCGGCGGTTGCTGGTGCGGTGCGGCACTGATCGTAAAGGTTGCGACCACGCGGGACAGCGTGCCGGCCTGCGCTTCCAGCGCGGCAGCGGCGCCGGCAGCTTCTTCCACCAGTGCGGCGTTTTGCTGCGTCACTTCGTCCATCTGCGTGATGGCCGCATTGATTTGCCCGATGCCCAGCGTCTGTTCGGCACTGGCATGCGCAATCTCGCCCATGATGGCCGTCACGTGCCCGATCGACGTGACGATGTCCGTCATCGTCAGCCCGGCCTGGTCGACCAGTTTGCCACCGGCCCCGACCTGGGCCACCGAGTTGTCGATCAGCGTCTTGATTTCTTTGGCCGCCGCGGCCGAGCGCTGGGCCAGCGTGCGCACTTCTGCGGCGACCACCGCAAAGCCGCGGCCCTGCTCGCCGGCCCGTGCCGCCTCTACCGCGGCATTCAGCGCCAGGATATTCGTCTGGAAGGCAATACTGTCGATGACGCCGATGATGTCGACTATGGCGCGTGACGAATGGTTGATCGATGCCATCGTCGCGACGACATCGGCCACCACCGCGCCCCCGCGGAGCGCCACATCGGACGCGGCCACGGCCAGCCCATTCGCGCGGTGCGCGTTGTCGGCATTCTGTTTCACCGTGCTGGTCAGTTCTTCGAGCGACGCCGCAGTTTCTTCCAGCGCGCTGGCTTGCTGTTCAGTGCGCACCGACAGATCGAGATTGCCGGCAGCAATTTCCCGTGCGGCCGTCGCCATGGTGTCGGTGCCGGCGCGCACCTCGCCGACCGTGGCCAGCAAACTGGCATTCATCGCGCCCAGCGCCCGCAGCAACTGGCCCACTTCATCCTGCGCATGACTGTCGATGACGCCGGTCAGGTCGCCCGCGGCAACGGTTTCGGCAACGTGCAGCGCGCGCGCCAGCGGGATGGTAATCGAGCGCGTCAGGACCACCGCGAGCACGGCGCCGAGCGCCAGTGCAACGGCGCCAAGACCGATCAGCAGCGCGCGCCCGCGCGCATGCGTCGCGGTGACGGCGTTGTTTGCGGTGGTCACCAGCGATTGCTGGTAGCGTGCAAATTCCTGGACCGAAGCGGTGTAGCGTTGCATGGCCGGCACCAGGCGATGGTCGACCAGTTCGATCACCGCAGCACTGGTTTCATCGTCGCCGGATGCCAGTCTGGCAGCAAATGCTGCATCGCGCGCCGCCGAATAAATTTTGCGCGCGGCGCCCACGTCGGCAAACAGGCGCTTGCCTTCCGCGCTGGTGATCAGCGGCGCGAGTTCCTGTTGAATGGCCGTGATGCGCGCACTGACGGTTTTCATCTGATGGTCGAAAAAAGTCGCGTCGGCAGCCCGCCTTGATTTCACCCGGGCGTAAGTGCGCACGCCATTCGACGCGATGTTACCCAGCCATTGTTCGGCCAACTGATGGGTATAGGCTGCGTTTCGCATCGCATCGTTGTCCTCGTCGATGCGCGCCAGTGCCATCACGCCGACAACGATCATGACCGCGGTCAATGCCAGGACGACCGAGAAGGCAAGCCCGAGGCGGATGCCGATGCGACTATTGGAGAGTTTCATGATCGGACAGTGGAAGAGAAGGTTCACCCACCTTAACGCAAGTTTTCTGCTCGGAAATAATTACTGCGTCGCTAGCCCACGCTTTGATGTGTATGTACAACGGTCTGTGATCCGGCTGACCCTGTTTCAGGGCGTGTCGACCGCTGTCTTGAACCAGCTCCCACCCAGTACCACCATCGCGAGCGACAGAACGATACAGGCGATACCCGCCCATTGCCAGAGAGTGATGTGATCGCCCAGCAGCAACATGCCGGTGCTGATGCCGACAATGGGCACACCCAGGCTGAATGGCGCGATGCGGTTGGCCGGATGACGCTTGAGCAGGCCGGTCCAGAGAGCATACCCGAGGATGGTCGCGAGCCAGCCAAGGTATGCCAGCGCGGTCCAGGTGTGCCAGGACAACTGCGTCAGGTGTTGTTGCGCGGACGCCGGATCGACACTGTATGACAGCAGGCAGAACGGCACGATGGGCACCAGGCTGCTCCAGACCATGAAGCCCAGCACATCGAAGCCGGGCGCCGCGCGTTGCGCCAGCCGCACGACGATGTTCGACGCGGCCCACATGGCGGCCGCGCCCAGGCAAAGCAACAGGCCCGGCAGGTTGACCTCACCGGCGCCATTCACAACGTAATTCACGCCGAAGCATGCGAGCCCGAGTGCCGCCAGCGCCATGCCGCCTTTTAATGCGGGGCCGATATGTTCGCGCAGCAGCGTCACGCCCAGCAGGGCGGTAAAAAATACCTGCGTTTGCAGCAGCACCGACGCGAGCGACGCCGACATGCCCGCGCGCAGCGACAGGAACAGCAAGCCGAACTGGCCCACGCCCTGGCACGCGCCATACAGCGCGATCCATTTCCATGGCAGCGCGGGCGGGCGCACCACCAGCGCCAGCGGCAGCAGCGCGAACAGGTAGCGCCCGGCGCCCATCTGGAACGGTGTCAGTTCGCGCAGGCCAATTTTCATGGCGACAAAGTTGGTGCCCCAGACCACCACCACGACCAGCGCCGCCGCCAGGTCGCGCCCGCTGAGTTTCGATAACGGCATCAGTGCGCCTGGCCGCCACCAAGGTACGCTGCGACGACTTTCGGATCGTTTTTCAGACTGTCGGCGGGCCCATGCACGGAAATCCGGCCGTTTTCCAGCACATAGCCATAGTCGGCCACAGCCAGCGCAGCGGCCGCAAACTGTTCCACCAGCAGCATCGTGACGCCTTCGCTTTTCAGGCGCGCGATGATCCGGAACACTTCGTCGACGAGGATCGGCGCCAACCCCATCGATGGCTCATCGAGCAGCACCACGTCGGGTTTCAGCATGATGGCGCGCGCCATTGCCAGCATCTGCTGCTCGCCGCCGGACAGTGTGCCAGCCAGCTGCATGCGCCGTTCCTTCAGGCGCGGGAACAATTCCAGCGCCTGTTCCAGGTCGATGTTGATATCGCCGCGGGGGCGCGCACCGGTGTAGCGTGGAAACGCGCCCAGCAGCAAGTTGTCGGTGACCGACATATTGCCAAATACGCGCCGGCCTTCCGGCGAATGGGCCAGGCCGGCGCGCGCAATCTTGTGCGATTCCAGTCCGGTGATATCTTTTTCACCGAGCGTGACCGTACCGGATGTCGGCTTGATCATGCCGGAAATGGCGCGCATGGTCGTGGTCTTGCCGGCGCCGTTCGAACCGATCAGCGTCACCAGCTTGCCTTGTGGCACGTCCAGCGAAATGCCGTGCAGCACTTGCACCTTGCCGTAAGCTGCATGCAGATTGTGAATGGACAGCATCAGAGTTCCTTCGAAATTGGCGACGGTGCGTCGCTGGCGCCGCCCAGATAGGCATCGATCACCTTCGGATCGGCTTGCACGGAAGCGGGCGTCCCTTCGGCAATTTTCTGGCCGAAGTCGAGCACGGTGACGGTGTCGCAGATGGCCATGACGACATCCATGTGGTGCTCGATCAGGACGATCGTGATGCCGTGGTCGCGAATTTTTCGGATGATGGCCATCAGCTCCTTGATGTCGGGTGCCGTCAGACCCGCGGCCGGCTCGTCGAGCAGCAGCAACTGTGGATTGAGCCCCAGCGCGCGCCCGATTTCCAGCAGGCGCTGCTTGCCGTATGGCAGATTGCGCGCTTCCTCGGAGGCCAGGTCGGCCAGGCCGACAAACGCCAGGATCGATGCCGCCCGTTCGCGCGCGGCGCGTTCCTCGCGCACGCAGCGCGGCGTGTGCAGCATGGCGTCCAGCACCGTCGATTGAAACGTATGGTGCAGGCCGACCAGCACGTTCTCGGTCGCGGTCATTTCGCCAAACAATTGCACGTTCTGGAAAGTACGCGCCACGCCGCCCAGCGCAATCTGCGACGGCGTGCGGCCGGAAATGACGGCGCCGTTGAACGACACCTTGCCGGCGGTCGGTTGATAGATCCCGGTCAGCACGTTCATCATCGTGCTTTTGCCAGAACCGTTCGGGCCGATCAGGCCGTGCACGGTCTGGCGCGCCACCGTCAGGTCGACGTGGTTCAGCGCTTTCAAGCCGCCAAACTGCATCAGGATAGCGTCGACTTTCAGCAACTCACCGTTGCCGGCCACGACGGTGGCGCCGGCAAACGGATCGCTGTGCGCAGCCACGACCAGCGCAGCATCGTGCACGCGGCTGCGCCCCACCAGCTGGCGGAAGAAGCCGACAATGCCGTCCTGCAGGTAGTAGACGACAAACAGTGTCATCAGGCCGAAAATGGTGAGGCGCCAGTCGATCATATTGGTGAGCTTGAACGAGATGGCGGCCAGGGCCAGCGTGGCAATCACCGGCACCGCCACTTTACGCAAGGTGGTGCGCTGTTTTGCCAGCGCAATGCCGGAACCCACCACGGCCAGCACGGCGGCGGCAACGGCAATCTTGCGGAACAGGTCGATGTCCGACAGCAAACTGGGCAGTAGCACAACGATCAGCGCGCCAAGCAGCGAGCCGATCCGCGATTTCCGCCCGCCCATGATGACGGCCAGCAAAAACAGAATCGTCAGTTCGAAGTTGTAGGTGTTCGGCGAAATATATTGTTCCGAATACGCATACAGGCCGCCCGCCAGGCCGGCAAAACCGGCACTGATAACGAAGGCATACACTTTATAGCGGTATACCGACACGCCCATGCAGTCGGACGCAATCGGACTGTCGCGCAGCGCTTCGAACGCCCGGCCAAAATGCGATTTCAGCAGGCTGTGAACGACCAGCAGCGACAGCACCATCAGCGTCGCCACCATATAGTAGTACTGCACTTCGGTCAGTTCGGTGCTGCCGATGTGCGGCTTGGTCACGGTGATGCCCATCGGCCCTTCGGTCAGCCAGCTCATCTCGTTAATGAGAATCTGGATGATGGTGCCGAACGCCAGCGTGACCATGGCGAGGTAAGGACCGGTCACGCGCAGCGCCGGCAGCGCCAGCACGGCGCCGAACACGGCCGCGATGGCAATGCTGGCCGGCAGCGCCAGATACCAGGCAAAGCCCATCTTGACCACCAGCACGCCGGTGGCGTACGAGCCGACGCCAAACAGGCCGGCATGGCCCAGCGACACCTGGCCGGTGTAGCCGACGACAATGTCGAGTCCGAACAGCAGGATGGCGTAGATCAGGATGGTTTCTGCAAGGTGGATGTAGTACGGGTTCGGCACCAGCGTCGGGAAGGCGAACAGCGCCACCAGCCCGATGACGCTTGCCATCAATAACTTCAGGTTCATGGGTCAGACTTTCTTGATGGCGGCTTTGCCGAACAGGCCGGACGGTTTGATGGCCAGCACCAGCAGCAGCAGGACCAGGCCCGGCACTTCCTTGTAGCCGGTCGAGATGTAGTAGCCGGTGGCGGTTTCCGCGACGCCGAGAATGACGCCGCCGACAATGGCGCCGACACCCGACGTCAGGCCACCGATGATCGCCACCGCGAACGCTTTCAGGCCGAGCGACGCGCCCATCGTGGCGGACGTCAATGTCAGCGGTGCAATCAGTGCGCCTGCAAATGCCGCCGTGGCCGACGATAGCGCGTACGAAAACGTGATGACCATGCGCGTGTTGATGCCCATCAGGCCGGCCGCGTCGCGGTCGTTGGCGGTGGCCACGACGGCCTTGCCGTAGATCGATGTGCGGTTGAACAGTTCGACTGCGGCCATGATCAGCAGCGCGCCCACGATCACGGCAACCTGCATCGGCTGCACGTTCGCGCCGAATACCTGGAACGGCGTGGCCGGCAGTGGCGACGGGAACGGCAAAACATCCTTGCCCCAGATATTTTCCGCAACGTTTTTAAAAATGATCGCCAGCGCAATGGTCGACATGATCCAGCCGAACTCCGACTTGATCTTGATGGCCGGGCGCACACCGATCCATTCGACGAACATGCCCTGCAGCGCGCCGAACACGACCACGATGGGGATCATGAGCCAGTAGCTCACGTATGGCCCGCCGTGGATGGTGCCCACCAGCGACAGACCGACCAGGGCGCCCAGCATCAGCGCCTCGCCCTGGCCGAAGTTCAGCGTGCCGGAGGTGGCGAATGTCAGTTGATAACCGAATGCGACGACGGCGTAAATCATGCCGAGGGCGACGCCGGAGAACACAAGTTGCAGAAAAATATCCATGATGTGACCCATTTGGCGGCGCGCCAGGGACGCCGCCGGTTAGCAGGAACTGAAGCATGCGCTTCGAAAAAAAAGCCGGTCCTGAACATCAAGACCAGCTTTTTCAATGTTGTCGAGCGACCTTATTTGGCGCCGGCTTCGACAGCCATGATCACACGGCCCGCTTTGACTTCACCGAAATGGGTGTTTTCAAACGAGATTGCCTCGTGATCGGTCTTGCTGTAAGGCTTGTTGTAGGTGGTGACGACACCTTCCACCTTGTCGTTCAGGTTCTCCAGCGCGGCCAGCACTTTCGGGCCGTCGGTGCCACCGGCCTGTTTGATGGCAGCAGCGAGCAGGTAGATGGAATCGTAACCTTGCGCGGCCGACACTGCCGACGGCATGCGCCCGCCCGGCGGGTTGTAGGCTTTGACGTAGGCGTCGATGAATGCCTTGCGTTTCGGCGTGTTCGGATCCTGGATGAAGGTTTGCGGCATGCGCGTGCCTTCGCCATTCTTGCCGGCGTTATCGATGAAGTTGGCCATCGCCAGCGTCCAGCTGCCGATCAGCGGGACTTTCCAGCCCAGCTTTTCCATGCCGTTGGCAATTTGTGCCAGTTCCGGACCGATGCCGTAGGTCAGCACGACGTCGGCGCCGGCCTGCTTGGCTTTCAGCAATTGCGCCGTCATGTCGACGTCCTGCAGATTGTATTTTTCCACGGCGACCGGCTTGATGCCTTTGGCGGTCAACACTTTTTCCAGATCGGCGCGGCCCAGCTGACCGTAGTTGGTGGAGTCGGCGAGAATCGCGATTTTTTTGAATTTGCGGCGGTCGACGGCTTCTTGCACGATCATCGCCGACTGGATCTGGTCGCTGGCAGAATTGCGGAAGATATAGTTTTCTGGCTGGCTGGCAAATTGCTGCGTGATGATCGAGCCGGTCGCCACATTGTTCATGACCGGGATTTTCGCTTGCTGGTAAAAGCGCTGGGCTGCCTGGGCCACGCCGGTATTGATGAAGCCCACCGTGGCGGCAACTTTGTCTTTATTGATCAATTCCTGCGCAATCTGCACGCCGCGCTCATTCTTGGCTTCGTCATCGCGTTCGATCAGTTCGATCTTGCGCCCCAGCACACCACCTTTGGCATTGATCTCTGCTGCTGCCAGCCGGACGCCATCGCGCATCGACGTGCCCATGGGCGCCGAGCCGCCAGTAAAAGGTCCGGAAACACCGATCTTGATCGTGTCCGCGGCCATGGCAGAGAACGATAATCCCAGTGCGATACCGGCGGCGAGTGCTTTCAATTGCGTATTCATGGTGTTGTCTCCGTAATGTTTTTTTGGTGCCGGGCGGTGTGGAACGTGGCCATCGACGGCCAATTGTAGGATGACAATTCTTTAACAGCAACGTAATGCTGTGATGCATTGCACCATGGGTATGGAGCGCCACAACGTCAGCGGCGCGTAAGTTAAACAGCGTAGGAAGGATGCGTTGCGGGCAGGTAGTGCAATGTATTTCACCAGCGGTAGCAGGATGGCTGTTAGTCCGGTGGCGTGACGTGGTACAGGAAATGCAGGGAATGGCCAGCGCTGGGCAAGCAGCTTGGCCGGATGTTGTCGACACTGAACACTGTGATGCGGCTAAAAAAAAGCGCCGCGCCGGATCATCCCGGCGCGG
>JALYUM010000089.1 GCA_030853745.1 Pseudomonadota bacterium
GTGCGCAACGCCGCCTCGCTCGGCTTCGATCTGGACGGCATGCGCGAGCGGGGCGAACTGTTCGTGCTGTACGAGTCGCCGCTGGAACTGGAACTCGATGTCCACTTCGACCGCGTCATCAAGCTGGCCGAAAGCGAGAATATCGACTGCATCGTGTTCGATTCGGTGGCGGTGTACGAAATGGCCAGCCGCACCGAGGTGGCCGACTATCTGTACGCGCTGGCCACCCATTTTAAAAATCGCCTGGCGACGGTGTTCTTCAATTACGAAAGCCCGGAGTTGCTGGGCCTGTCGCAGATCAGCGAGGAGCTCAAAGGCTCGCACCTGGTCGACAACATCATCCTGCTCAATTACGTCGAGATCTCCACCACCCTGCGCCGCGCCATCGCCATTCCGAAAGTGCGCGGCAGCCGCAACCTGCAGATCACCCGCGAATACGTCATCGCCGAAGGCGGCCTGTCGCTGCTCGACGAGGACAGCTCCGCCGTCGCCCGCGCCAACGCCGTGCCGCAGCTGCCGTTTTCGGCCTATTCCAGCCTGCTGTCACGCTCGCCGACGCGCCAGAGTCCCGCCATCGAGGGCGCCATCGCCCAGGGCGAAGACCTGCCGAAATCAGTCGAACTACCCACCGAACCGACTTCGTGATCCACGTGCCGCCGCCCCATTCGTCCGAGGTCGACTGGGACGAATGGCGCGCTCCCCTGCTGCAGTTCAGCCAGGCCAGCGGCCTGGCGGTGTCGGCCTACGACATCGCGGGCGTGCGCCAGGTGGGGCCGCTGCTGGCGTCGCGCACGGGACTGTTTTTGGGCACCTCGACCTTATGGCACGACGACGGCCCCGGCACCCGGCTGGAACGGCGCATGGTGGCGGCGGTCGCCGCCGGCCAGGAAAACGTCGAGGAGTTTTTTCACGGCATGCGCGTGTGCAGCCTGCCCTTGATGCGCGCCGGCCAGCGCTACGGCGTGCTGGTGTTCGGCTGGTGCTTCAGCGACTTCAGTTCGCCGATGGCCTGCGAGCAGCTGGCCGCCGTGGTCGGCGTGTCCGGCCAGGCGCTGTGGAACGAGGTGCGGCTGGCGCCGCCGCTGACGCAGGCGCGCCTGGCCACCTATCGCGAACTGCTGCGCACCCTGGCCGGCTCGCTTGATCGACAGCGCGACACCATCGATGAACTGAACCGTGTCAGCCGCACCCGCGACCTGTTTCTCGCCACCGTCTCGCACGAGATGCGCACGCCGCTGTCGGCGCTGTCGATGCGGGTCGAACTGCTGCTCAAGACCCTGAAGGAGATGCCGCCGGCGCTGGAGACGGCGCTGCTGTCGATGCGCGTGCACGTGCGCCAGGAAGCGGCCATGGTGGAAGACCTGATCGACGCCGCCCGCACCCTCACCGGCACCATGTCGATCGAGCGCGTGCTGGTGCCGCTGGGCCGCATCGTGCGCGAAGCCGTCTCCACCATCGAAGTGAACGCCCACGAAAAACGCATCGCATTCACGGTGGTGCCGGCCGACTTCGGCGACAGCATCGAGATCGACGCCGACCCGCGCCGCCTGCAGCAGGTGCTGTGGAACCTGATCCTCAACGCCATCAAGTTCACCCCCGAGGGCGGCGCCATCGGCGTGGTGATCACCCGCCTGCACGCGGACGGCGACGGCGCGCAGGGCGGCGTCACCATCCGCGTCCACGACAGCGGCCAGGGCATCGAGGCGCATGACCTGCCGCACGTGTTCGGCGCCTTCACCCTGCAGACCCAGGCCAACGCCAGCGGGCTCGGTCTGGGCCTGTACATCGCCCGCCGCATCGTCGAACTGCATGGCGGCACCCTCACCGTCGACAGCGCCGGCGCGGGCCTGGGCACCAGTTTCACCATCCACCTGCCGCCGCCGGCGCCGCCGGATGCCGCCGCCACGGCAATTGCGTAGTAAATTTACTTGCGATTCACTCATTCGTGTAGTAAATTTACATTATCATCGCCAAGCTCGTCACTCCCTCCAGCGCCGCCATCCGTGCGCCGGCAGGACGGCGATCCCGGCATCATCTTCGGCACCCACGCTGCGAGCGAATCGACGATCAACCCTGTCGATCGATCGCTGCGATCAACCACTGCGACCTAAAAACTATGGCACTCAACGATTTTGACCTTGTCCTGTTCGGCGGCTCAGGCGACCTGGCGATGCGCAAGCTGCTGCCGGCGATGTATTCGCGCCACCTGGCCGGCGACCTGCCAGCCACCGCCCGCATCATCTGCGTCGGCCGTCACGACTGGAGCACCGATGAATTCCTGGCCGAGGTCGAGAAGACCTCGAAGCCGAACATCAAGAAGCCCGACGAGAAGGCCTACGCCGGCTTCATCGAGCGCATCGTCTACGTCTCGGTCGATGCGGTCGACGTCAAGACCTACGGTGGGCTGGTGGAAGCGCTGCGCAAGGACGACAGCCTGACTCGCGTCTACTACCTGGCCACGCCGCCGCACCTGTTCGCGCAGATCTGCGACAACCTCAAGGAAGCCGGCCTGGCCACCGCCAATTCGCGCGTGGTGCTGGAAAAGCCGCTGGGCCGCGACCTCGAGTCGGCCAAGCAGATCAACTTCGAAGTCGGCAAGGTCTTCGCCGAATCGCAGATTTACCGGATCGACCATTACCTCGGCAAGGAGACCGTGCAGAACCTGCTGGCGCTGCGCTTCGGGAACATCCTGTTCGAACCGTTGTGGCGCCGCGAATGGATCTCCGACGTGCAGATCACCATCGCCGAGAAAATCGGCGTGGGCAACCGCATGGGCTACTACGACACCTCCGGCGCCCTGCGCGACATGCTGCAAAACCACCTGCTGCAGCTGCTGTGTATCGTGGCGATGGAGCCGCCCACCTCGATCGCGCCGGATGCCGTGCGCGACGCCAAGCTGCAGGTGCTGCGCTCTCTCAAACGTTTTACACCGACCACGCTGTCGCAGAACATCGTGCGCGGCCAGTACCGCGCCGGCCATGTCGACGGCAAGCCGGTGCCGAGCTACAAGGATGAACCGGACGCGCCCGAGCAGTCGAGCACCGAGACCTTCGTCGCGCTGAAAGCCGAAATCGACACCTGGCGCTGGGCCGGCGTGCCGTTCTACCTGCGTACCGGCAAGCGGATGGCCGATCGCCTGGCGGAAATCGTCGTGCGTTTCAAACCGATCCCGCACTCGATTTTCAACCAGCCGACGTCGAGCTTCCAGCCAAACAGCCTGGTCATTCGCCTGCAACCTGACGAAGGCCTGTCGCTGAACCTGATGGCGAAAACGCCGGGCGACAGCATGCGCTTGAAGCAGGCCGAGCTGGAGCTGGATTTCAATGAACAGTTCAAATCGCCGCGCATGGAAGCGTACGAGCGCCTGCTGCTCGACGTGCTGCGCGGCCAGCTCACACTGTTCATGCGCGGCGACGAACTGGAAGCGGCGTGGGAATGGGTCGAGCCGATTCTCGATCACTGGGAAGAGGATGACAGCACGCCGACGCCGTACACGTCGGGCACGTGGGGCCCGGCATCGTCGTCGGCACTTATTGGTCGCGATGGACTGCAGTGGCGTGAAGAAGCGTTGCCTGAAGACTGAGTTAATGTTCGCCTCCCCCACAGTCATCCCGACGAAAGTCGGGACCCATACTGAGTTTGCATGTCGATTGCTCAGCATGGATACCGGCGTGCGCCGGTACGACGGTATTGAAGTCAGCGGGAAAAGGTAGCGAAGGTGCTACTTGACTCCATCCGCACCCAGCTCGACTCGCTCTCGAAATCCGAGCGCAAGGTTGCGCTGGCGGTGCTGGAAAAACCGTCGGCCACGGTCAGCCAGAACATCACCGCACTCGCCAGAAGCGCGCAGGTGTCGGAGCCGACCGTCGTGCGTTTTTGCCGCACGCTCGGCTACGATGGCTGGCATGAATTCAAGCTGAAACTTGCGCAGGGCCTGGCCCTGGCCTTGCCGGGCGTCAGCGAGCAACCGTCCCAGGACGACCTCGCCGCCGACCTGGTGAATAAAATCTGCAGCCGCTCGATCAACACGCTGCTCGACCTGCGCAATAACCTGCATCCGGAAACCATCCAGGCTGCCCTCGACATCCTGTCGCGCGCCAGCAAGATCGAGTTTTACGGGCAAGGTACGTCCGGCATCGTTGCCGCCGACGCGCAGCATAAATTCTTCCGCTCGGGCGTACCGACTGTCGCGTATGCCGACCCGAACATCCACAGCATCGCCGCCGCCCTCCTGCGCGAAGGCGATGCCGTGGTCGCGATCTCGCAGCGCGGCAACAGCCCGGCGCTGGTGCGCTCGGTAAAACTGGCGCGCCGCGGCGGCGCCGACATCATCGTGCTGGCGCCATCGGGCACGCCACTGGCCGACTTGGCCACGGTGCTGATTCCCATCGACCTGGTCTTCAACACCGACCCGTACACGCCAATTTCGGCGCGCCTCGCTTACTTGGTCGTCATCGATATCCTGGCGGTGGGCCTGGCCTTGCAGCGCGGTCCGGAGTTCCGCAAAAAGATGCAGAACGCCCAGAAAGCGCTGCAGGAATTCGACATGCAGTTCGATTCCTTCATCGGCTAGAATGGATCTTTACGTTTTTTGACCTACCTGACATGCACATCACTCCTGAAGCATCCGCCCGCCCCGATTACGCCATGCTGGTCAAGCAGGTCGCCAGCATCCTCGAAGGCGAGCGCGACATGGTCGCCAACGCCTCCCAATTCTCCGCCTTTGTCTACGACACCATCGCCGACCTGAACTGGGCCGGCTTTTACCTGGCGCGCCCGAACAAGGCCGGCACCGGTGATGAATTGCTGGTGGGCCCGTTCCAGGGCAAGGTGGCCTGCGCGCGCATTCCGTTCGGCCGCGGCGTCTGCGGGGCAGCTGCCAGCACCTGTGAAACCATCCTGGTACCGGACGTGCACGCGTTCCCGGGGCACATCGCCTGCGATTCCGCGTCGAACGCCGAGATCGTCATTCCACTGGTACAAAACGGCAAGCTGGTCGGCGTCTTCGACATCGACAGCCCCACCCTTGAACGCTTTACGCCGGACGACCAGGCCGGCCTGGAAGCGATGGTCGCGGCTTTCCTCGACGCCACCGACTGCACCTGAACAACAACCACAGAGACAACTGATGAACCAACTCGAACAGCTCAAGCAATTCACCACCGTTGTCGCCGATACCGGCGATTTCCAGTCCATTCAAGCCTACGCGCCGCGCGATGCCACCACCAATCCGTCGCTGATTTTGAAAGCTGTGCAGAAGGAAGAATACAAGCCGCTGCTGGCCAAAGCCGTGCGTGACAATGCGGGCGCCTCCACCAGTACCGTGATCGACCAGTTGCTGATCGCGTTTGGCGTGGAAATTCTGAAAATCATTCCGGGCCGCGTATCGACCGAAATCGATGCCGCCCTGTCATTCGACACGGCCGGCAATATTGCCAAGGGCCGCGAACTGATCGCGTTGTATGAAACGGCCGGCATCGCGCGCGAGCGCGTGCTGATCAAGATCGCGGCCACCTGGGAAGGTATCCGCGCCGCCGAAGTGCTGGAAAAGGAAGGCATCCACTGCAACCTGACGCTGCTGTTTTCGCTGCCGCAAGCCATTGCCTGCGCCGAAGCAAACGTCCAGCTTATCTCGCCGTTCGTCGGCCGCATTTACGACTGGTACAAAAAATCAACCGGCATCGATTACACCGGCGCGCAAGATCCGGGCGTGCAATCGGTCAAGCGCATTTACCAGCACTACCGCAAATTCGGTTACAAAACCGAGGTGATGGGCGCGAGTTTCAGGAATGTGTCGCAGATCACCGAACTGGCCGGCTGCGATTTGCTGACCATCTCGCCAGACCTGTTGCAGCAACTGGCCGACAGCAATGCCCCGATCGAACGCAAACTGGTGGCCGCCACCACGCCGCCGGTGGAGCGCGTCGGTATCGACGAAAAAACTTTCCGCTTCATGATGAATGAAGACGCGATGGCCACCGAAAAACTGGCCGAAGGCATCCGCGCGTTCTGCGCCGATGCGGGCAAGCTGAAGCAGATTATTGCCGGCATGCGTTAATCACGTGCCCGCCACGTGCTGACCGGGCTGAACCACCTGACGCTGGCGGTGCGCGACTTGCCGCGCAGTGTCAGCTTTTATCGCGATCTGCTCGGTTTCCGGCTCGCGGCACAGTGGGATACCGGCGCCTATCTCAAGCTTGGTGAACTGTGGCTATGCCTGACACGCGATGTGTCGGATCGCCCGATTGCAAACGCCACCTATACCCACTACGCCTTTTCCATTGCATCCGCGGATTTTGCCGCGTTCTGCACTCGCCTGCGCGTGGCGGGAGTGCATGAATGGCAGCCGAATCGCAGCGAAGGCGATTCCTTTTACTTTCTTGACCCTGACGGTCATCAGCTTGAAGCGCATGTGGGGTCGTTGGCAAGTCGGCTGATCGCGTGCCGCGAGAATCCCTACAAAGGAATGCAGTTTTTTGAGTAAGCTGCAGCTTCATGCATGAGGCCGTGTCTGAATGTCAGACGTGGCACCAGGTTTAGCGCACTCGCAGCGCCGCGATCTGCGGCGCAATCAATGCGCGTCCCATCTCTTCCAGGTCGAAGGCCTGCGGGTCGAACAGCCAGTTGCGGATCAGGCCGTCGATGATGACCCACATGCCCAGCGCCACCATGCGCGGGTTGACGTCGCGCCGGGCCTGACCACGTTCCATCGCCGAAGTAACACGCTTTTCCGCCAGCGCCATCCATTCGGCCATGTGTACGGTGCGCTGCGCCCGCACCGCATCGAGTTCGTCGACGAGCTCCATCTTCAGCACGGCAATTTCAAACACGCGGCGCGCCTGCGGGTTGTTGACAGTCTCAAATAAAACACGCATGCAATACTGGTGTAACTCGGCGAGAGGATCATCGCCATTCGATGCGGTCAATTCGTCCAGCGCAGCGCGCATCGGCAATTTGGCGCGGTCCATCATGGCGTTAAACAGCACAGCTTTGTCGTCAAAATGCCAATAAATTGCGCCGCGCGTCACACCGGCCGCGCTTGCGATATGCTGCAAGGTTGTACGTGAGACACCTTGTTGTACAAATAGCTGCTCGGCAGCATCCAGGATGCTGTCACGGGTGGCCGCTGCATCTTCCTTCGTCCTGCGGACCATTGGTACTCCGAAAATTGTGTCAGGTTGAAACAGTTAAACATACACTCGTGATAGTATATCCCGAAATTCACACAAGCCAGCGACGACAGCGCCCCGCCACCCATGGCGGCTGGCGCTAGTACTTCGTTACAAACTGAAGGATGTCCACGTAATGCGCATTGCTCACACTCCCCTCTCGACCCTGAAATTCACGAAGATCGCGGCAGCCACCATCGCGGTGGTTGCCTTGCTGACCGCATGCGGCAAGAAAGATGCGGCAGCCCCTGGCGCTGGCGCAAAAATGCCGCCACCCGAGGTAGGTGTGATCGTTACGAAAGTGGCGCCGGTGGCGCTTGAAACCGAATTGCCGGCCCGCGCCGAAGCGGTGCGCGTGGCGCAGGTGCGGGCGCGTGTGAACGGCGTGGTGCTGAAACGCCTGTTTGAGGAAGGCAGCGAAGTCAAGCAAGGCCAGTCGCTGTTCCAGATCGATCCGGAACCGTACCAGGCGCAATTGAACAGCGCCCAGGCCGAAGTCGGCAAAGCGCAGGCCAACCTGGCTCAGCAACAAGCGCTGGCCGACCGCTACAAGCCGCTGGTCGCGGCCAATGCTGTATCGAAGCAGGAATACGTGAATGTCGTCGCGGCGCAGAAATCGGGTGAAGCCGATGTGGCAAATGCCAAAGCCCAATTGCGCATTGCCCAGATCAACTCCGGTTACGCCAGCGTGCAGGCGCCAATTTCCGGACGGATCGGCCGCGCCCTGGTGACCGAAGGCGCCCTGGTATCGGCCAGCGAAGCGACGCAACTGGCGCTGATCCAGCAAACCAGCAGCATGTACCTGAACATCACCCAGTCCGCCAGCGACCTGCAGAAATTGCGCAAGAATGCCGGCAGCAAATCGTCCAGCATCCCGGTGACCGTGATCATGGAAGACGGCACCGAATTGCCACGCAAAGGCAAGCTGCTGTTTTCCGACATGACCGTCGACCCATCCACCGGCCAGGTCAACCTGCGCGCGCAGATCGAAAATCCGGACGGCTTGTTGCTGCCGGGCCAGTACGTGCGCGTGCGTCTGTCGCAGGCAGAACTGCCGGCCGGCATCCTGGTGCCGCAACAGGCGGTTACCCGCAGCAACCAGGGCGACACGCTCTCCATCGTCACCGCTGACGGCAAGATTACCCCGCGCCCAATCGTCATCGGTTCGCAAAAGGGTTCCAACTGGGTAGTGCTCTCCGGCTTGAAGGAAGGCGAAAACGTCATGGTCGACGGCTTCCAGAAGCTGCAGATGCTGCCGCCGGGTACGCCAGTCAAGCCTGTGCCATGGACGCCTCCAGCGGCTGCTGCTGCAACCCCAGCCGCGCCTGCCGGAGCTGCCACGCCGGCAGCCGCCGCTCCTGCCGCTGCCGGCAAATAACTAACAATTCCAGGATTCATACATGGCACGTTTCTTTATTGACCGCCCAGTTTTCGCCTGGGTGATCGCGCTGTTTATCATGGTGATGGGCGCGGTCGCCATTACCCAGCTGCCGATTGCCCAGTACCCGACGGTGGCCCCGCCGTCGATCATCGTCACCGCCGCCTACCCGGGCGCGTCGGCCCAGACCCTGGAAGACTCGGTCATTTCCGTCATCGAACGTGAAATGAACGGTTCCCCGGGCCTGATCTACATGGAATCGACCAGCCAGGCCAACGGCACCGGTACGATTACGCTGTCGTACGACACCAACACCAATGCCGACCTGGCCCAGGTGGACGTGCAGAACCGCCTGTCGCGCGCCACGCCGCGCTTGCCGGCAGCCGTGGTCCAGCAAGGTGTGCGCGTGGACAAATCGCGCGCAAACTTCCTGCTGTTTGCCATCCTGTCGTCGGACGATCCGAAGTGGGACCCGATTGCGCTGGGCGATTATGCGTCGCGCACCGTTTTGCCTGAACTGCAGCGCATCAAGGGCATCGGTACCGCCCAGCTGTTCGGTACCGAAAAAGCCATGCGCATCTGGATCGACCCGGCCAAGCTGGTGGGTTTCCGCCTGTCGCCGGCCAACGTGAACAGCGCGATTGCCCAGCAAAATGCGCAGGTCGCGTCCGGCACCATCGGCGATTTGCCATTGGCGAAGGGTCAGGAAATCACCGCAACCGTGGTCGTCACCGGCCAGTTGAGCACGGTGGAAGAGTTCGGCAACATCGTGCTGCGCGCCAATCCTGACGGCTCCACCGTCCGCCTGAAAGACGTTGCCCGTATCGAACTCGGCGGCCAGAGCTACGCCACGTCGGCGCGCCTGAACGGCAAGCCATCGACCGGTATCGGCCTGCAGCTGGCGCCGTCCGGCAATGCGCTGGAATCGGCCACGCTGGTCAAGCAGCGCATGGAAGAATTGAAGAAATATTTCCCGGCAGGCATGAAATACACGATCCCGTTCGACAGCTCGAAGTTCGTCTCGATCTCCATCAAGCAAGTGGTGGAAACGCTGATCGAAGCGATCATCCTGGTGTTCATCGTGATGTTCATCTTCCTGCAGAACTTCCGCTACACCATTATCCCCACCATCGTGGTGCCAATCGCACTGCTCGGTTCGCTCGCGACGTTGCTCGCGCTCGGCTTCTCGATCAACGTGCTGACCATGTTCGGCATGGTGCTGGTGATTGGTATCGTCGTCGACGATGCCATCGTCGTGGTGGAAAACGTCGAACGGATCATGTCCGAAGAAGGCTTGCCACCGCTGGAAGCGACCCGGAAAGCCATGGGCCAGATCTCCGGCGCCATTATCGGCGTGACCGTCGTGTTGATGTCAGTGTTCGTGCCGCTGGCCTTCTTTGCCGGCTCGGTCGGTAATATTTATCGCCAGTTCTCGGCCGTCATGGTGTCGTCGATCTTCTTCTCGGCGTTCATGGCGCTGTCGCTCACCCCTGCCCTGTGCGCTCACTTCCTGAAACCGGTCGAAAAAGGTTCCCACCACGCCAAGGGCGGTTTCTTTGGCTGGTTCAACCGCGGCTTCAGCAAAACTGCCGGTCGCTACGAAGGGTTCATTGCCAAGACGCTCCGCCACACCGGCCGCGCGCTGGTCGTGTTCGCCATCGTCGTCGGCCTGGTCGGCCTGCTGTTCATGCGTATGCCGAACTCGTTTGTGCCGAACGAAGACCAGGGTTACATCATCGCGAATATCCAGTTGCCGCCAGGCGCCACCGCAGCGCGTACCGACGCCATCCTGAAACAGGCCGAAACGTTCATCCTGAAGCAGCCTGAAGTGGCCAACCTGGTCGCCATTACCGGCTTCTCGTTCTCCGGCCAGGGCCAGAACATGGGCCTCGCCTTCATCCCGCTGAAGGACTGGGACGAGCGCAAGGGTGATGGCCACACCGCCACCGACCTCGCCAACCGCATCACCGGCAACCTGTTCGGCCTGCGCGACGCGTTCATCTTCGCGCTGTCGCCGCCTCCGATTCCGGAACTGGGCCGCGGTACCGGCTTCTCGTTCCGCCTGCAGGACCGCGGCGGTCTCGGCCACGACGCCCTGCTGGCAGCGCGTAACCAGTTGCTCGGCATGGCATCGCAGAGCAAGGTGCTGACCGGCATGCGGCCAGAAGGCCTGGAAGATGCACCGCAGGTTCGCCTCGACATCGACCGCGACAAGGCGCAGGCGCTGGGCGTGACGTTCGATGCGATCAACACGGCCATTTCGACGTCGCTGGGTTCCTCGTACATCAATGACTTCCCGAACCAGGGCCGCTTGCAGCGCGTGATCGTACAGGCCGATGCAGATTCCCGCATGCAGCCGGACGACCTGCTGCGCCTGAACGCGCTGAACAACCAGGGCAATCCGGTGCCGCTGTCGGCGTTCGCCACCACCCGCTGGATCACCGGCCCG
Organism: Pseudomonadota bacterium; assembly: GCA_030853745.1. Classification (GTDB taxonomy): domain Bacteria; phylum Pseudomonadota; class Gammaproteobacteria; order Burkholderiales; family Burkholderiaceae_D; genus JALYUM01. The sequence goes on from JALYUM010000089.1 coordinate 10,997, forward strand.
ATGCAGACCACCCGCTACAACGGCTATCCGGCCATGAGCCTCACCGGCGACGCAGTGCCGGGCCGCTCGTCCGGCGATGCGCTGACCGAAATGGAAGCGCTCGCTGCCAAACTGCCACCAGGTTTCGGCTTCGAATGGACCGGCCAGTCGCGCGAAGAAAAGCTGTCTGGCTCGACGGTTTTCATCCTGCTCGGCTTCTCGCTGCTGGCAGTATTCCTGTCGCTGGCTGCGCTGTACGAAAGCTGGTCGATTCCGGTGTCGGTGATTCTGGTGGTGCCGCTCGGCGTGCTGGGCGCACTGGCTGCCGCATCGCTGCGCAGCTTCCCGAACGACATTTACTTTAAAGTCGGCCTGATCACGATCATCGGCCTCGGTGCGAAAAACGCCGTGCTGATCATCGAATTCGCCAAGGAACTGCAGGAACAGGGTTACTCGGCAGTCGACGCCGCCATCAAGGCGTGCCACCTGCGCTTCCGCCCGATCCTGATGACGTCGCTGGCGTTCATTCTCGGCGTGCTGCCACTGGTCATTGCCAGCGGCGCCGGCGCCGCCAGCCAGCGCGCCATTGGTACCGGCGTGATGGGCGGCATGATCACGGCAACCGCACTCGGTGTATTCTTCGTGCCTGTGTTCTACGTGCTGGTGCGCAAAGTGTTTGGCAGTAAAGACGCCGAGCACAAGCACGATGCACAGATCGCACACCCCGCTCCGCAAGAGGACAAGATTTAATGAAACTGACGATGAAACACTTCACTCCCCTGGCGCTGGCAATGGCCGTGTCCGGTTGCATGTCGCTGGCGCCGAAGTATGAACGGCCGGCCGCGCCGGTTGCCTCGCAATTTCCGGTACCGCCGACGCCAGATGGCGCGGCGCCGGTATCGGCCGCTACCACCGAAGCGGCCTCGAGCATCGCCTGGCAGCGCTTCTTCGCCGACCAGCGCCTGCAGCAATTGATTGCGCTGTCCCTGCAAAACAACCGCGACCTGCGCGTGGCCATCCTGAACATCGAGCAAGCGCGTGCCACGTACCGCATTCGCCGTGCCGACCTGTTGCCAACCGTGGGCCTCGGCGCCAGCGGCCAGGTGCAGCCGGGTCCCGATGTGTACCAGGCCGGTGTGCGGATCAGCAGTTTCGAGCTGGATTTCTTTGGCCGCGTGCGTTCCCTGTCGAACGCCGCGCAGGCCCAGTTTCTGGCCACCGAAGAAGCCCGCAAGACCACGCAGATCAGCCTGATCTCGCAGGTTGCCACCACCTACCTCGCCTACCAGGCCGATGAAGAATTGCTGGCCCTGACCCGTCAGACGCTGAAAACGCGCGAAGATTCGCTCGGCCTGACGCAACTGAAATACGACAACGGCATCGTCTCCAAGCTGGACCTGGACCAGAGCCTGTCGCTGGTGGAAACCGCCAAAGTTGTGCTGGCCCAGCAACTGCGCCAACGCGCCCAGGATGCCAACCTGCTGACCTTGCTGGTGGGCGGTCCGATTCCGGACACGCTGCCTGCGGGCGTGCCACTGGCCGAGACCAGGCTGGCCGAATTGCCACCAGGCTTGCCATCCGATCTGCTGGCCGTGCGTCCCGATATCCGCTCGGCCGAGCAGCAACTGCTCGCCGCCAACGCCAACATCGGCGCTGCCCGTGCCAACTTCTTCCCGAACATTTCGCTGACCGGCACCGGCGGCAGCGCCAGCAGCGCGCTGGGCGACCTGTTCAAGGGCGGCTCGTACGGCTTCACGTTTGCACCATCGATCTTCCTGCCAATCTTCGACTACGGCCGCAACAAGGCCAACCTGGACAGCAGCGTGGCCGGACGCGATATCGCCGTGGCCCAGTACGAGAAGAGCATCCAGACCGCGTTCCGCGAAGTAGCCGATGCACTGGCCGGCCAGTCGACCTACACAGAAGAGTTGCGCGCGCAGATCGCCGTGGCCCAGTCGGAAACCAACCGCTTCAATTTGTCCGACCTGCGCTACCGCAGCGGCGCCGCCAGCTACCTCGATTTGCTGGACGCCCAGCGTTCGCTGTTCGAGGCACAGCGCGCGTCGGTGGGTGCGAACCTCGCCCGCCTGCAAAACCAGGTCACGCTGTACCGCGTGCTGGGCGGCGGCTGGACCATCCCGGCGACGGCCACCACGGCCGCCAACGCTGCAACGACGACTAATCCAAGCCGGCAATAACTCCCTGGCCCCCTCCCCC
>JALYUM010000102.1 GCA_030853745.1 Pseudomonadota bacterium
GCCAGATCGTGTTCGCCGGCCGAGATCCACATCTTGTTGCCAAACAGCCGATACTGGCGCGCGCCGTCAAGGCCGTCCACGGCGTCCGGTTCGGCGCGGGTGGTGATGTCGGACAGGCTGGAGCCGGCCTGCGGTTCGGACAGCGCCATCGTGCCGAAAAATTTCCCCTCCAGCAGCGGCACAACAAATTGCGCGATCTGGCGCGGCGTGGCGCATTTCAGCAGCGTGTTGGCATTGCCGATGGTCAGAAACAGATACGCCGACGTGGCCACGTTGGCCGCAGTACACCACGCCGTCAGCGCCTTTTCCACGACGCACGGCAATTGCATCCCGCCAAGGTCGTAATCGTGTCCCGCAGCGATCAGCCCAGCCGCAGCGTACGCGTCCAGGGCGCGCTTCACCTCCGGAATGATCGTGACCGTTTCGCCGTCGAAACTGGGCTCGTGCGCATCGCTGAGCCGGTTATGCGGCGCAAACAAATCGGTAGCGATCCGCTCGGCGGTATCAAGCGCCGCATCGAACGTCTCGCGGGAATGATCGGCATACCGCGCCCGCCCCGTCAGCGCCTCCACATCGAGCCACTCATACAGCAAAAAATCCAGATCCCGCCGCGACAATATCTTCGATTCCATTAAGCTTTCCATCCTAAAACAAACAAATAGGGTCAGAGTCAAATTGTTTAGTAACTATTCTGAAAAGCACCAAAATCAATCAGGGTCAGTGTCAAATTGTTTAGCATGTAGTTGCAAAACAATGAGGGTCTGACCCCACGACTTTCTTTCAGGAATTAGTTGCCAATCAATTCGACTCTGACCCTATTTTTGGCGATTGGCGAGGCATGCTGACGGTGCTCGTTGATAACTGGGCCGAAGGATTTGAATGTCGAGATGATGACGTCGGTGAGCATGCGTGTCTCCTCAGAATACGGGGGGTGTCGACGGCGGCGCTCTGGCGGCGCTGCTCGTGCAACATGTTGCCGAGAATAGCATGATTTAGTACGGTCGTTCGCAAAAAAAATGGCGCGGCGCTTCGCGGCGTTTGCGTGTTATCGCAGTGTCGAACTGGCACGAAACAATCTGTCAGTTTCGCGTAAGTTTCGTGCAAGCATGAAGTAAGTTTAACGGTCCACACTCCACGTCAGCCGCGTAAAAAGCGGCATCCGATGGCATCTAAATATATAACGGAGACACATAATGGCAATTACCCCCGGCATGACTGCGGGCGGACCGAAATCGGTTCCCGCATCCGGAAACATGACAAAGGAAGAGCGCAAAGTCATCTTTGCATCGTCGCTCGGCACAGTATTCGAGTGGTACGATTTTTACCTGTACGGCACCCTCGCCCCGATCATCGCCAAGCAGTTTTTTGTCGGCGACCCCACCACCACCTTCATTTTTGCGCTGCTGGCCTTCGCTGCCGGCTTCATCGTACGGCCATTCGGTGCGCTGGTATTCGGCCGCCTGGGCGACATGATCGGCCGCAAATACACGTTCCTGATCACGATCCTGATCATGGGCGCGTCGACATTCGTCGTCGGCATATTGCCGAACTACGCCACCATCGGCATTCTCGCGCCGGTCATCCTGGTCTCGCTGCGCATCCTGCAGGGTCTGGCACTGGGCGGTGAGTACGGTGGCGCTGCCACTTACGTTGCCGAGCACGCGCCAAACGGCAAGCGCGGGGCCTTTACCGCATGGATCCAGACCACGGCAACGTTGGGCCTGTTCCTGTCGCTGATGGTCATCCTGGGTACCCGCACCGCCATCGGCGAAGCGGAATTCGAGAGCTGGGGCTGGCGCGTGCCGTTCCTGGTGTCGGTGCTGCTGCTTGGCGTGTCGGTGTGGATCCGCCTGTCGATGAACGAATCGCCGGCATTTGCGAAAATGAAGGCTGAAGGCAAAACGTCGAAAGCGCCATTGACCGAGTCGTTCCTGAAACCGCAGAACGCAAAAATCGTGTTCCTGGCGCTGGTGGGCCTGACGATGGGGCAAGCCGTGGTCTGGTACACCGGCCAGTTCTACTCGCTGTTCTTCCTGACGCAGACGCTGAAAATCGATGGCGCCACCGCCAACATTCTGGTCGCCATCGCGCTGGCCCTGGCCACGCCGTTCTTCATTTTCTTCGGCTCGCTGTCGGACAAGATCGGCCGCAAGTACATCATCCTCGGTGGTTGCCTGATCGCCGCGCTGACGTACTTCCCGATCTTCAAGGCGATCACGCACTACGGTAATCCGGCGTTGGAAACTGCGCTCGTCACGTCGCCAGTGGTGGTGGTCGCCGATCCGGACACCTGCCACTTCCAGTTCAACCCGACCGGCACCAAGAAATTCCCGTCGTCATGCGATGTCGCCACCGGCTTCCTGACCGCATCGTCGGTCAGCTACACCCGTGAAGATGCCGCGCCGGGCACCATTGCCACTGTGCGCATCGGTGAAAAAGCTTACACGTCGTTCAACGCCAGCATGACGGCCGACGGCCTGAATTTCGACGCCGCCAGCAAGGCGAAAGAAGTGGCGCTGAAGAAGGAAATTGGCGGTGCCATCAAGGCTGCAGGCTACCCTGCCAAGGCCGACCCGGCAGGCGTGAACAAGCCGATGGTGGTCCTGTTCCTGTTCATCCTGGTGCTGTATGTGACCATGGTGTATGGGCCGATTGCCGCGATGCTGGTTGAGATGTTCCCGACCAAGATCCGCTACACGTCGATGTCGCTGCCGTATCACATCGGTAACGGCTGGTTCGGCGGCTTGCTGCCCACCACGGCGTTTGCGCTGGTGGCGTACAAAGGGGATATCTATTACGGCCTGTGGTACCCAATCGTGATTGCGCTGATTACTTTTGTAATCGGTACGCTGTTCGTGAAGGAAACCAAGGACAACGATATCTACGCGGCAGACTGATGCAATAGCCGTCGTTCGACATGAAAAATGCCGCTGAAAACAGCGGCATTTTTTTGGCGCTGTATGCGTTAGCTGTTGAAGACCCCGATTGCGGCTCGGAGCAAGGTGTCTGGAGAATCAATTCGCTGCTGATCAATAGCCCAGCGCCAACCCAGATAGTTCGCCAGATAGCGCGTAGCGACACCGTTAAATTGGCGCAGCCAGCCGTGAAAGCGGCTGTGGTAGCTGTTCACGTTCTGCACGTGAATGGCGCCGCGCGGGTGCTCGGCGACGCGTATGCCTGCACGCAGATTGACGAACGCATGGGAAGTGCCGGTCTGCCTGGCAAAGGCCTGGTAGGCTGCGTTGGCGTCGGTCACCAGCAAGCTGTCCGGCGCCAGGATCGGAGGCAGATGGACAAGCAACTGGGCCGTCGTCACCGGCCCGTTTCCTGTCACAAAGTCGTGCGTGCTGCCGCTGCGGTCGCGCGCCACCAGGATGCACACCTGATCGCTCGAGATGCCACGTTTCGATGCCGTACCGCCGCGCTTGCGCGCAGGCCGTCCCAGGTTGCGCGATCCTTTTTTAGAGTGGAGCAGGAACGTTTCGTCCACTTCGACGATGCCGTTCAGACTGGCTGGACGGTCCGCTTTGGTGGCGTCGAGAAACCGGTGCCGCCAGCGCATGCTGGTGCTCTTGTTGACCGCAAGCCTGGCTGCGGCATCGCGCACAGTACGCGAGTCGAGCAAGCACGCGCTGAAGGCCAACCATTTTTCTTTGAGGCGCAAGCGTGCCAGCGGCGTGCCAGTCAGGGAATTGAAGGTTCGGCCGCAAGCACAACAGCGGAACCGCTGCAAACCATTCGCCTGGCCATGCCGGTACAAACGCTGGCCCTGGCAGCGCGGACATGCCAGCCTGCTTGCCATGGCTGTCTGAATAATGTCGGCAGCGCTCGCTTGCGCGACGCGCGCCGTCAAGGCAGACAGTGCGGTCAGCAAGCGGGTGCACTGGACTCCGGACAACGCGCCGATCCCGGTCAGCAGCGAATCGAAGGTGCAACTGTCCATGGCATTCCCCGGCGGTGAGTCGTCCAGGTTGGACCTCAGCTGCGGGAATTCGTTCAGTTTTCACCAGCTAACGCGTACAGCGCCTTTTTTTATGGCATAAGCTGCAGTAATCAACCGTTGAATGTCTTCCCTTCGGCAGCCAGTGTTACCAGCAGTGGGGCCGGATGCCACGCCGCGCCATTCGGACCTTGCGCGTATTGCTCGATCGACGCCAGCACCTTTGGCAAGCCCACCGTATCGGCATAAAACATCGGGCCGCCGCGAAACAGCGGGAAACCGTAACCGCTCAGGTACACCATGTCGATATCGGATGCGCGCATCGCGATCCCGTCCGCGAGAATCTGTGCGCCTTCATTGACCAGCGCGTACACCAGCCGTTCGACGATCTCGGCGTCGGAGATGGCGCGGCGGGCGACGCCCAGGGCCGCAGAATGCGCGACAATCATCTGGTCGACCTGCGCGGACGGATAGGCGGTGCGGTCGCCTGCCTTGTAGTCGTACCAGCCGGCGCCGGTCTTCTGGCCGAAGCGCCCCTGCTCGCACAAGAGGTCGGCGGTTTTCGAATACAGCATGCCTGGCGATTCGAGTGCGCGGCGCTTGCGGATATACCAGCCGATATCGTTCCCGGCCAGGTCGCCCATGCGAAACGGCCCCATGGCAAAGCCGAATGCTTCTGCGGCTTTGTCCACTTGCTCGGGCAACGCCCCCTCGTCGAGTAAAAAGCCGGCGTGACGCACATATTGTTCGACCATCCGGTTGCCGATAAACCCGTCGCAGACGCCTGACACCACGCCGATTTTCTTGAGTTTTTTCGACAGTGCCAGCGTGGTTGCCAGCACGTCCTTGCCAGTCTGCGCACCGCGCACAATTTCCAGCAATTTCATCACATTCGCCGGGCTGAAAAAGTGCGTGCCGATGACGTCTTGCGGTCGCCTGGTGAATGCCGCAATCTTGTCGACATCGAGCGTCGACGTGTTCGATGCGAGAATCGCGCCTGACTTCATGACCGCATCGAGTTGTTTGAAGACGGTTTCTTTTACCTGCATATCCTCGAACACGGCTTCGACGACGATATCGGCATGGGCAATGGCTGCGTAGTCCAGCGTGCCGGTGATCAGGCCAATGCGCTGCGCACATTTTTCTGGCGTCAGCTTGCCTTTTTTCAGTGTGTTTTCGTAGTTCTTGCGAATGGTCGCGAGACCCTTGTCGAGCGCTTCCTGCCTGGTCTCGAGCAGGATGACCGGTATGCCGGCGTTCGCGAAATTCATCGCGATGCCGCCCCCCATGGTGCCGGCGCCGATGACAGCGGCGGTGGCAATGGTGCGCGTCGGCGTGTCAGGCGGCACGTCCGGCACCTTGCTGGCAAGGCGTTCGGCAAAAAAAGCATGGCGCAGCGCTTTCGATTCGGTCGTGCCCATCAAGTCCATGAAGCGCTGGCGCTCGAATGCAATGCCTTCGTCGAACGGCAACGTGACCGATGCCGCCACCGCCTCCACGCACGCCAGCGGTGCCGGGAACGGCGCCGCTGTCTTCTTCACGTTATCGCTTGCCGCCTGCAGAAATGCTGCATGGTCCGGATAATTGACCTGCAAGTCGCGCACTTTCGGCAGAGGACGGACATCGCCGATATTTTGTGCAAACGCCACCGCAGCTGCAATCAGGTCGGTCCCCGCCGGAAACACGGTGTCGAACAGCATGGTATCTGCCAGTTTTTCCGACAGGACCGGCGTGCCTGAAACAATCATGGTCAGCGCCATTTCCAGACCGACAACGCGCGGCAGGCGCTGAGTGCCGCCCGCGCCAGGAATCAGGCCCAGCTTGACTTCCGGCAGTGCAATCTGGGCACCTGCCGTTGCGACCCGGTAGTGGCAGCCCAGCGCAAGCTCGAGCCCGCCACCCATGCAGACCGTATGGATGGCTGCCACGACCGGCTTGCTGGCGCCCTCGGCGGTGGCAATCAACGTGAACAGCGACGGTTCGGCCAGCGCTTTCGGCGAGTTGAATTCCGTGATGTCGGCGCCACCGGAAAATGCCTTCCCGGCACCGGTGATGACAATGGCGATGACAGCCGCATCGTCCTGCGCGCGGCGCAGCGCTGCAACTGCCGCAGTACGGGTGGCCAGTCCAAGCCCGTTGACCGGCGGATTCTTCAGGGTGATGACGGCAACATTATCTTGGACCAGGTAATCAGCGCTCATGTGGCTTCCTTTTCTTGATTGTTGGTGCTTGCTCGGCAGGGGAAGCGTTGACTATAACCGATAAAAGTACGGTCGTATTATTTAGTCAGGCGGTCGGTAATTTGTGTTCGCGAAATTGTTCGCGCAACTTGTTCTTCTGGATTTTGCCGGTCGCCCCCATCGGTAAGGCATCGATAAACGCGACGTCGTCCGGCAGCCAGAATTTGGCGACTTTGCCTTCGAAAAAGCCCAGCAATTCGGCGGCAGTGATCTCCACCCCGGGGCGCCTGACGACCAGCAGCAGCGGGCGCTCATCCCATTTCGGGTGCGCCACACCGATGCACGCCGCCTGCAGGACAGCCGGGTGCGCCATGGCGATGTTTTCCAGGTCGATGGTGCCGATCCACTCGCCGCCGGATTTGATGACATCTTTGCTGCGGTCGGTAATTTGCAGGTAGCCGTCTGCATCGATGGTGGCCACGTCGCCGGTCGGAAACCAGCCGTCCTGCAGCACGTCGCCGCCTTCATCGCGGAAATAACTGCTGATGATCCAGGGCCCTTTGACATGCAGGTGGCCGTAGGTCGTCCCATCCCACGGCAGTTCGGCGCCATCGTCGTCGACGATCTTCATGTCGACCCCGAAAATGGCGTGCCCCTGCTTCTGCTGAATCGCGCGCTGCTGTTCCCGCGGCAACGCAAGATGGCGCGCCTGCAAGACGCCGGCGGTGCCCAGCGGCGACATTTCCGTCATGCCCCACGCGTGCACCACGTCCACATCGAGTTGGTCGATGAGCGTGTTCAACATCGCCGGTGGACACGCCGAACCGCCAATGATGGTGCGGCGGAACGTGGAAAATTGCAGGCTGTTCTGCAGCACGTAATTAACCAGGCCCAGCCACACAGTCGGCACGCCTGCCGACAAGCTGACACGTTCCTCTTCGAATAGTTCATACAGCGATTTGCCGTCCAGTGCCGCGCCCGGAAACACCATTTTCGCGCCGGCCGACAGCACCGTGTATGGCAGGCCCCAGGCATTCACGTGGAACATCGGCACCACCGGCAAGACGGTGTCGCGCGACGAAATATTCAGCGCATTCGGCGACGCCGCGGCGTACGCGTGCAATACGGTAGAACGGTGCGAATACAACGCGCCTTTCGGATTGCCGGTGGTCCCCGACGTGTAGCACAGCGAAGCGGCTGCGGTTTCGTCGAAATCCGGCCAGGTATAGTCGGACGAACTGGCAGCGAGCAGATCTTCGTAGCACAGCAGATGGGGAATTGCCGTGCTCTGCGGCATGTGCGCGCGGTCGCTCATCAGCACGAAACCCTTGACGCCGGGACAGTGCACAGCCACGGCTTCCACCAGCGGCAAAAAAGTCAGGTCGAAAAACAGGTACTGGTCGTCGGCGTGGTTGACGATATAGGCAATTTGCTCGGCGTGCAGGCGCGGATTGATGGTGTGCAGTACGGCGCCGGAACCGGACACCGCGTAATACAGTTCCAGGTGGCGATAGCCGTTCCAGGCCAGCGTGGCGACGCGTTCGCCGATCGCGACGCCGAGTCCGCCGAGTACGTGCGCCAGGCGGCGCGCGCGTTCCTCGCAGTCGCGGTAGGTGTAGCGGTGCAACGCGCCTTGCTGCAAGTCGGCTTCGACACGGCGCGAGACGATTTCAGTTGCAGGATAGTGGCGCGCGGCAAATGTCAGTATGGTCGAGATCAGCAGCGGCTGGTCCATCATCTGTCCTGACACCGGGGACTTCAGTCGGCTGTTGATTGAGGCGTGCATTGTCGCTCCTGACAAGGTTGTTGGATGGTTAAGTGTCGTGCGCGGGCGCGCGGAGCGTCAATGCATTTCGATGCTGCGGCGCAGCAGCCCGCAGGAAATAGCATACGTAGCGCTCACAGAGCCACCGGGGTTAAATTTAGCCGGGCCGCAATATTTCCAACAGACTCGCATGGGCTGCCACCATGTAATACTCCAGCCGGCTCGCATGGCTGGCCGCCTTGCAATATTGCATTTCGATGCTGCGGCGCAGCAGCCCGCAGGAAATAGCATAAGTAACGCTCACAGAGCCACCGGAGTTAAATTTAGCCGGGCCGCAATATTTCCAGCCGACTCGCATGGGCTGCCACCATGTAATACTCCAGCCGGCGCGCACTGCCCGCCACCCGTGTGCGGGATGCCTGATCGACTGTACGGTAAAATTTCGGCTGGTGAAATGTCAAATTGCCCCCATGTCACCTCCTTGAACAATTTTCCACCGATTGGAGCCGCCATCCGCGCCGACGACCTGCCCTTCGTGAATGCTTTTGCACAGTTGCCACCCGCGCTGTACACGCGCCTGCAACCCACGCCCCTGCCTGCGCCCTATTTTGTTGCCGCAAGCGGCCGCGCAGCCGCGCTGGTCGGTCTCGATGTCGCGACATTGCAGCAGCCCGACATGGTGGCTGTCTTCAGCGGCAACACCGTGCCGGGCCACGCGGCGCCCTTGTCGGCAGTGTATTCAGGCCACCAGTTCGGCGCGTGGGCAGGCCAACTCGGCGACGGCCGCGCCATCTTGCTGGGCGCGCTGGAAGGACCGGCTGGCACGACGGAACTGCAACTGAAGGGCGCCGGACCGACGCCTTACTCGCGCATGGGCGATGGCCGCGCCGTGCTGCGCTCGTCGATCCGCGAATTCCTGTGTTCCGAAGCGATGGCCGCGCTCGGCGTGCCAACCACGCGCGCGCTGGCCATCACCGGTTCGCAGCAGGGCGTGGCCCGCGAGACGATTGAAACTGCGTCGGTCGTTACCCGCATGGCGCCCAGTTTCGTGCGCTTCGGTTCCTTCGAACACTGGTATCACCGCGACCAACCGGAACAATTAAAGGTGCTGGCCGACTACGCGCTGGCGCAGTTTTATCCGGAACTGCTGCTCGAAAAAAATCCGTACCAGGCCCTGCTTGCCGAAGTCACACGCCGCACGGCGCGCATGATTGCGCACTGGCAGGCGGTCGGGTTCATGCATGGCGTGATGAATACGGACAATATGTCGATCCTCGGCCTGACGCTCGACTACGGTCCGTTCGGCTTCATGGAAGCGTTCAATCCCGGCCATATCTGCAACCATACCGACAGCCAGGGCCGCTATTCGTACGCCAATCAGCCGCAGGTGGGGCACTGGAATTGCTACGCCCTGGGCCAGGCCATGTTGCCGTTGATCGGTGACGTGGAGGATGTCGAAACTGCGCTCGACGTCTACCGCCCCGAATTCTCGGCCACGCTGGAACGCCTGCTGCGCGCCAAGCTCGGCCTGACGACCAGCCAGCCCGGCGACCAGGCATTGTTCGACGCCATGTTTGCCGCGATGCAGCGCAGTCATGTTGACTTCACGCAGTTTTTTCGCGCGCTCGGCGAGTTCACAGTCGACGACGCGGCGCAGGACACGCTGCTGCGCGATATGTTTATTGACCGCGAAGCTTTCGATGCGTGGGCAGTCATTTACCGCGCGCGTCTGCAGGCAGAAGACAGCGTCGACGCCGCGCGCCGTATCGCCATGAACGCAGTCAATCCGAAGTACGTACTGCGCAATTACCTGGCGCAGGTCGCCATCGAAAAAGCGCAGGCCGGCGATTTTTCCGAGGTCGGCAAATTGCTGGCCGTGCTCGAGCAGCCATTCGACGAGCAACCGGAAAACGCTGCCTACGCCGCCCTGCCACCCGATTGGGCCAGCCACCTCGAAGTGAGCTGTTCCTCCTGACTTATCCCCTGATTCCGCCAATAGAGAAAGAACCCAATGACTGCTCCTGTAAAAAAAACCGACGCCGAATGGCGCGCCCAGCTCGATACCATGGAATACCAGGTCACGCGCCATGCAGCCACCGAGCGTGCCTTCACCGGCAAGTTCTGGGACCACCACGAACACGGCATTTACACCTGCGTGTGCTGTAATACGCCGCTGTTCGCCTCCGACGCCAAGTTTGACTCCGGCTGCGGCTGGCCCAGTTATTTCAAAGCTCTGGACCCTGCCAATGTGATCGAAAAAACCGACCGCACCCATGGTATGCTGCGCACCGAAATCATTTGCGCAGTCTGCGACGCCCACTTGGGACACGTGTTCCCGGACGGTCCGCCACCGACCGGCCTGCGCTATTGCATCAATTCCGCATCGCTGCGCTTTGACGCCACCGAGTAACTGCCACCCATCACTGCACCACTGAGGCCGCATGAAAAAACTGCTGTTCGACTACATCCCGCTGATCCTGTTCTTTTTGGTCTACAAGGTCGCGGGCATGCACCCGGAGGCGTCGTACGCGTACGCCCAATCGTTTCTGGGGCCGCTGGTCGCCGGTACCGGGTTGAAACCCGACCAGGGTCCGATCATGCTGGCGACGGTGGTCGTGATCGTCGCAACGTTGTGTCAGATTCTTTACCTGAAACTGCGCGGCCAGAAAATCGATGCGATGCTATGGGTGACTGCATCGATTATCGTCATCATGGGCGGTGCCACCATTTATTTTCACGATGAGAACTTCATCAAATGGAAACCGACGATTCTGTATTGGGTCATGGCAGTCATGCTGGCGTTCACGCAGCTGGTGCTGAAAAAGAACATGATGCGCCAGGTAATGGAACAGCAAATCAGTTTGCCGGAACCGATCTGGGCACGTCTCGGCATGGCCTGGATCGCATTCTTCGCCATCATTGGTGCAATTAACCTGGTGGTAGCCTATGTTATCTATCCGGGTAATCTGGATGCGTGGGTCAACTTCAAGGTGTATGGCATTACCGCCTTGTTTTTTGTTTTCATTGTCGGCCAGAGTTTTATGCTCGGAAAATATATGGAAGAGGAAACTGCATGATCCCGGACGACACCAAAGCCACCCGTTTCGAGCGTATCCGCGCGTTAATTCAGTCGGCCTTGACGCCCACCATGTTCGAGCTGGTCGATGAATCGCACCTGCATGCGGGCCACGCTGGCGCCGCATCGGGCGGCAGTCATTATCGCCTGACGATCATTGCCCCGGCATTCGCCGGGCTGAGCCTCGTCAGGCGCCATCGACTGGTGTATGATTCTGTGCACTTAATGATGCAGCACGAGATACACGCTTTGGCCATTACTGCTTTGACACCTGATAAACAGGCGGCAAAAGCAGGCGGATCAATGCGCAATACGTGATTTTCAGCAAGTCTTAAGAAATTTGACCGATCATCTTGTAACGCGCAGAACAACAATATTCTCGACGTTCAAGTAACTTTACCCAGGAATAGATAATGACTTTTAAGCCAGCCCGCTTGCTGTTAGCCCTGATCGCTGTCGCCGCCGCGCCTGCATTCGCGCAAAACCTCGCCGTCGTCAATGGCAAGGCGATCCCATCGTCGCGTGCCGACGCCGTCGTCAAGCAAGTTGTCGCTCAAGGCCAGCAACCGGATTCGCCGGCCCTGCGTGAAGACATCAAACGCGACCTGATTTTCCGCGAAGTGTTGATGCAGGAAGCCATCAAGCAAGGTTACGACAAGAACGCCGACGTCAAGACGCAGCTGGAAAGCGCGCGCCAAGCCATCGTCATCAATGCGCTGGCCCGTGACTTTGTCGCCAAGAACCCGGTCAAGGATGCTGAAATCAAGGCTGAATACGACAAATTCCGCGCGCAGGCCGGCGACAAGGAATACCACGTGCGCCACATCCTGCTGGCAACCGATGCAGAAGCCAAGGCCGTCATCGTCAAGTTGAAGGGCGGCGCCAAATTCGAAGATCTGGCCAAGCAATCGAAGGACACGGGTACCGCCGCAAACGGTGGCGACCTCGACTGGGCAGTGCCAGCGTCGTTCCCGAAAGAGTTCAGCGATGCGTTCGTGAAGCTGCAAAAAGGCGCGATCACCGATACGCCAGTGCAAACGCAGGCGGGTTTCCACGTGATCAAGCTGGACGACACCCGTGCCGCCAAAATCCCGACGATGGACGAACTGAAACCACAAATTTCCGAGTCGATCCAGCAGCGCAAACTGCAGGCGTACCAGGATGAGTTGGTGAAAAAAGCCGTGGTGAAGTAATATCCGGATAGCGGCGCAGCAATGCGCCGTACTGCGTCGCCAGCCTGGCGACTTTCGCGTTTATATAGGAATTGAATGATGATTTTGAAGCCCGCTCGCCTGATGTTCGCCCTGCTCGCCGTTGCCGTTGCCGCTGCTCCTGCGTTTGCACAAACCGTGGCCACCGTGAATGGCAAAGCGATTCCTGCGTCCAAAGTCGACCAGGTCGTCAAGCAAGTTGTCGCCCAAGGCAAAGGTACTGACGGCCCACAACTGCGCGAGGCGATCAAGAAAGACCTGATCGGCCGCGAAGTCCTGATCCAGGAAGCCGACAAACAAGGCATGGGCAACCGTGCCGATGTGAAAGCCAATCTGGAAAATGCACGTCAGAGCATCATCATCAACGCGATGCTGGCTGACTACATGAAAAAGAATCCTGTCAAGGATGCCGATATCAAGGCTGAATACGACAAGTACAAAGCTTCGGTCGGCGACAAGGAATACCACGCCCGCCATATCCTCGTGAAAACCGAAGATGAAGCCAAGGCCGTCATCGTCAAACTGAAAGGTGGCGCCAAGTTCGAAGACCTGGCCAAAGCCAATCCGGATGCCACGTCTGCCAATGGCGGCGACCTCGATTGGGTCAACGCTGCCTCGCTGGTGCCTGAATTCACCAAGGCGATGGTTGGCCTGAAAAAAGGCGAAATCACCCAGACCCCGGTAAAAACCAGTTTCGGCTGGCACGTCATCAAGCTGGAAGATACGCGTCCCTTCACGATGCCGCCGCTGGAACAGATCAAGCAGCAATTCGCCGAGCAAATGCAACAGCGCAAGCTGGCACTGTTCCGCGAAGATCTGATGAAGAAAGCCAAGATTCAATAATTGAATCTGACGCAAAAAAAGCGCTTCCTCGGAAGCGCTTTTTTTGCGTCGGAAGCGACTGTACTAACGTTTTAACTGCGTCAAATCGCGCACTGCCCCACGGTCTGCCGATGTCGTCAACGCGGCATACGCCTGCAGCGCCTGCGACACATAACGCACGCGTCCCAGCGGTCGCCACGCATCGGCGCCGCGCTCGTCCATGGCGGCGCGGCGGTGGGCGAGCGTCTCGGTGGACACGCGCAGATTGATGGTGCGCGCCGGGATGTCGATGTCGATCGTGTCGCCCTCTTCCACCAGCCCGATGGCGCCGCCCTCGGCCGCTTCCGGCGATGCATGACCGATCACCAGCCCCGACGAGCCGCCCGAAAAACGCCCGTCGGTAAACAGTGCGCATTGCTTGCCGAGGCCCTTCGACTTGATGTACGAGGTCGGGTACAACATCTCCTGCATGCCCGGGCCGCCTTTCGGTCCTTCGTAGCGGATGATGACGACATCGCCAGCGACGACCTGGTCGGCCAGGATGGCTTCGACCGCCGCATCCTGGCTTTCAAACACGCGTGCACGGCCGGAAAACACGAGGATGCTGTCGTCCACGCCGGCAGTCTTCACGATGCAACCCTTCTCGGCGATGTTGCCGTACAGGACAGCCAGACCGCCATCCTGCGAGTAGGCGTGCGCCTTGTCGCGGATGCAGCCCAGTGAGCGGTCGAGGTCGTTTGCTTCGAAGCGTTCCGACTGCGAAAACGCGGTCTGCGTCGGCACGCCGCCGGGCGCCGCACGATACAACCGGTGCACCGCCTGATCGTCGCTGACAGCCACGTCGTACTTCGCGATCGCATCGCCCATGGTCGGGCTGTGGATGGTCGGCAGCGAGGTATCGAGCAGGCCGGCCCGGGCCAGCTCGCCAAGAATCGAAAAGATGCCGCCGGCGCGGTGCACGTCTTCGATATGGTATTTGTCGGTCATCGGCGCCACCTTGCACAGGCAGGGCACCTTGCGCGAGATACGGTCGATGTCGGCCATCGTGAAGGCGACCTCGGCTTCGTGGGCCGCGGCCAGCAAGTGCAGCACGGTGTTGGTGGAGCCCCCCATCGACACGTCCAGTGCCATGGCATTTTCGAATGCCTGCTTGGTGGCAATCGAACGCGGCAGCACCGAATAATCGTCCTGCTCGTAATGGCGTTTCGCGATGTCGACGATCAGGCGGCCGGCGCCGAGGAACAGTTCACGGCGGTCGCTGTGCGTGGCGACGATCGTGCCATTGCCCGGCAACGCCAGGCCCAGCGCCTCGGTCAGGCAATTCATCGAGTTGGCGGTGAACATGCCGGAGCACGAACCGCAGGTGGGACAGGCCGCGCGCTCGATCTCGGCGACATCGGCATCCGACACCTTCGCGTCGCCGGCCTTGATCATCGCGTCGATCAGGTCGAGCTTGATGACCTTGCGCTCGTTCCCCACGACCTTGACCACGCGGCCCGCTTCCATCGGCCCGCCCGACACGAACACGACCGGAATATTCAGGCGCATCGCGGCCATCAGCATGCCGGGCGTGATCTTGTCACAGTTCGAGATGCACACCATCGCGTCGGCGCAATGCGCGTTGACCATGTACTCCACCGAGTCGGCAATCAAATCGCGCGACGGCAACGAGTACAGCATGCCGCCGTGGCCCATCGCGATGCCGTCGTCGACGGCGATGGTGTTGAATTCTTTTGCCACGCCACCGTGCGCTTCAATTTCGCGGGCAACCAGTTGTCCGAGGTCTTTTAAATGGACATGGCCCGGTACGAACTGCGTAAAAGAGTTGACGACCGCGATGATCGGCTTGCTGTCGAAATCGCCGTCCTTCATGCCGGTGGCGCGCCACAAGGCACGGGCGCCGGCCATATTGCGGCCCTGGGTGGTGGTGTGGGAACGGTAAGTGGGCATGGCGGACTCCTGAAATGGACGTGAAATATGGATAGCAGCGTGAGGCCTGCAGGGTGATTTGTCCAATACTGCTTCGCGCACGCTGTGATTCATTACACATATCACCGGATGGCAAAAGCGCGGTTTCGGCTATCGTTCGAACGGGCTATAATGCCGGATGATCAAACGCTTCATCGTCATGCTCGGCCTTGCCTTCCTCTTCCAGATGAGTTCTGGAATGGCAGGCAGCTACTGCATGCATGAAAGCGGCGGGGCCAGCCAGCACTTCGGTCATCATCAGCATGAGCACCATGCGACCGCTGGCGACGATAACGGCTCCTCGTCCATCAAGAAAATGGGCGCCGATCCCGACTGCGCCTCCTGCAGCCACGCTTCGCTTGCCATGTTTTCCTGGTCGGCCGACGTCCACGCACCGGCACCCTCTTCCCATCACGCGCCTGCTGAAGTGCGCGCTGCGCCGACGCCCTGGCTCGGCCTCCCTGAACGTCCCAACTGGATGCAACCGGCCTGAGTTTCGGCGCCGGTCCACCTGATCGACAGTACGCACCTGCGTAGGCTGGTCGACGCCGAATTCTTCCCATCCACTGGAGAATTCAATGCGTTTCTTTTTTTTCCCGACAGGGATTGCCCTGCTATGCGCGTGGCCTTTGCTGGCCCGTGCCACACCTCAAGCACCTCCCGCGCCGATCACCCTCGAGGCCGCAATACAGCGGGCGTTCGATAACAATCCGTCGCTGCGCGCTGCCGGCGCCGATATCGACATTGCCGCCGGCCAGCGCCTGCAGGCTGGCGCCGTGCCCAATCCGTCACTGTCGTATCTGTCGGAAGGCATCCGGCACGACAATCGCACCACCACGCTGCTGCTCAGTCAGCCCATCGAGCTGGGCGGCAAGCGCGGCGCCCGGATCACACTGGCCGAGCGCGAGCGCGACGTGGCCGCAGCAGAATTGGCGATGCAGCGCAATGTGCTGCGCGCCAATGTCGTCAGCGCATTTTTCGATGTGCTGACCGGCCAGCAGCGCGGGCAACTGGCGCAGGCATCGCTGACACTGGCGCAACAGGTCACTGGCACGGTCGCCCGGCGGGTTACCGCTGGCAAAGTGTCGCCAGTTGAAGAGTCCCGCGCGCGCGTGGCCGAGGCCAGCGCGCGAATTGCGCTGAGCCAGGCAAGCAGCGAGCTGGCCATGGCCAGGGGCCGGCTGGCCGCCACCTGGGGCAGCACCGGCATTGACGTGACTGTGCTGGAAACCCCTGCGCAGCCGCCAGCGCGCCCGGTGCCACTGGCGGAGGCGCCGCAGATTGTGCTGGCCCGCAGCGACATTGCCCGTCAACAGGCGGCCGCTGCCGTCGAACGCAGTCGTCGCTCTCCGGATGTGACCGTCAGCGTTGGCACCAGGCACGATGTGCAAAGCGGCATCCGCCAGGCTGTCATCGGCGTCGCGCTCCCGCTGCCGCTGTTCGATCGCAATCAGGGCAATCTGCTCAGTGCGCTACGCCGCACCGACAAGGCGAAGGACACCTTGCTGGCGGTAGAAAGCAGCGTGGCGCTCGACCTGGCGCAAGCCACGCTGCGGCGCGATGCGGCGCTCGACGCGCTGGCCATCCTGCAGCGCGACATTCTTCCCGGCGCAGAGAGCACCTATGCCGCCAGCACGCGCGGCTTCGAGCTCGGCAAGTTCGGCTTTCTCGAGGTACTCGACGCCCAGCGCACGCTGTTCGAAGCCCGCCAGGAGACACTGCGCGCATTGGCCGACTCCTACCGTGCCAGCGCCGACATCGACCGCATTGCCGGCACCGCCCCCACTACAAGGACACCATGAAGCTGCCTCATTCCGACAAAAAGACACCTTGGGCGATTGCTGCCATCCTGGCGCTCGGCGCCATCCTGCTGGCCTTGATCCTGACACCAGGCAAGCCCACCGGGGACACCACCACGCCGGCAAAAGAAGGCACTGCACCGGCGCACGACGACGCCGGCCACGCTGCCGTGCCACCCCAAAAAGGTCCACACGGCGGCAGCCTGCATCACCAGCGCAAGCTGCAAGTGGAAGTATTGCTGGCCGAGCGCGACGGTACGGCCCGCCACCAGTTATGGGCCTGGTACGATGGCAAGCCGCTGGCTCCGGCGGCCATCAGCGCGACCGGACAGCTGACTCGGCCCCAGGGCATCGTCGAGCAGCACGTGTTTGCCGCACAGGACGACAGCCTGCAGGGCACCGCAGCCATTGCGGAGCCGCACCTGTTCGCCGCCAGCTTGACCGTCAAGGCTGCCGGCGAGGTCGTCGACATCGCCATCGACAGCGCAGAGGGCCTGATTGCACTGACCGACGCCCAGGCGAAGGCAGCGGGCATCACGATCGATACGGCCGCGCCCGCGCGCATCCGCAGCGCGTTTCAGCTGGCCGGCGAGATCCGTTTCAACGAAGACCGCACCGCCCACATGACGCCACGACTGGCCGGCGTCGTGGAAAGCGTGCGCGCCAATCTGGGCCAGCAGGTAAAAAAAGGCGACATTCTCGCGGTGATTGCCAGCGCCGACGTGTCCGGCATGCGCAGCGAACTATTGACGGCCCAACAAAAGCAGGAGCTCGCCGAGGTCACGTTCATGCGCGAGAAAAAACTCTGGCAGGACAAGATTACTGCCGAGCAGGATTATCTGCAGGCGCAGCAGGCGTTGCGCGAAGCCGGCATCGTCACCCGCAATGCGCGCCAAAAACTGGCGGCAATCGGCGCGTCCACCGCCACCACAGGCAGTCCGGGCGCTCTCAGCCGCTACGAATTGCGCGCACCGTTCGACGGCGCCATCGTCGAGAAACACATCGCGCTGGGCGAGGCGGTGAAGGAAGATTCGAACGTGTTCATCATTTCCGACCTGTCGTCGGTATGGGCGGAAATCGTCGTGCCGGCGCGCGACCTGAACGTGGTGCGGGTCGGCGAGCGCGCCACCGTGCGGGCCACGTCGATGGATTCCAGCGCGAATGGCGTGGTGTCGTATATCGGCGCGCTGCTGGGCGAGCAGACGCGCACCGCAACCGGCCGCGTCACGCTGGCCAACCCCAGTCTGGCCTGGCGCCCTGGCCTGTTCGTCAACGTCACGCTGACGTCGGAGGAGCGCGACGCGGCCGTGGCGGTATTGTCCGACGCCATTCAGACCGTGGGCGACCGCCCTACTGTCTTCGTCAGGACCGCGGGCGGCTTTGTCGGCCAGCCCGTCACGCTGGGACGCAGCGACGGCAAGCGCACCGAGATTCTCACGGGAATCAAGGCCGGCGCAGCCTACGCGGCCAGGGGCAGTTTCGTCGTCAAGGCGGAACAGGGCAAGGGCAGCGTCGAGCACGATCATTAAGCGAGGATCACCATGTTCGAGAAAATCATTCGCTGGTCGATTACCCGGCGCTGGCTGGTCATGCTGGCCGTCATCGCGCTTGCCGCAGTCGGCATCCACCACTACCAAAAGCTGCCGATCGATGCGGTCCCCGACATCACCAATGTGCAGGTGCAGGTCAATACCGCGGCGCCCGGCTACGCGCCGCTGGAAGTCGAGCAGCGCGTCACCTTCCCGCTGGAAACCGTGATGGCGGGCTTGCCGCACCTGGAACAGACCCGCTCGCTGTCGCGCTATGGCCTGTCGCAAATCACTGTCGTGTTCAAGGACGGCACCGACCTGTATTTTGCCCGTCAACTGGTCGATCAGCGCATCCAGGAAGCCAGAGCGAGCCTGCCTGCCGGCGTCAGCCCGAAAATGGGGCCCATTTCCACGGGCCTGGGTGAAATTTATCTGTGGACGGCCGAGTCGGTGCCGGGAGCAAAGAAGCCGGACGGCACGCCGTGGACTGTCACCGATCTGCGCGACATCCAGGACTGGATCGTCAAGCCACAGTTGCGCAATGTGCCCGGTGTCGCGGAAATCAACGCGATCGGCGGCTATACCAGGGAATACCACGTCACGCCGGATCCAGGCAAACTTGCTTCCTACAAGCTCAGTTTGCAGGACCTGGTGGCCGCGCTGGAACGCAATAACAGCAACGTGGGCGCCGGCTATATCGAACGGCGCGGCGAACAATTTCTGGTGCGCATTCCGGGCCAGCTGCGCACGCCCGACGACATCCGCAATGTCACCATCAGCCACGTGCAAGGCGTGCCGATTCGCATCAAGGATGTGGCCGGCGTCGACCTTGGCCGCGAATTGCGCACCGGCGCGGCCACCGACAATGGCGCGGAAGTGGTACTGGGCACGGTGTTCATGCTGATCGGCGAAAACAGCCGGCAGGTATCACAGGCTGTCGACAAGAAAATGATCGACATCAACCGCAGCCTGCCGGCCGGCGTCAAGGCGTACACCGTGTACGACCGCACGGTGCTGGTCGACAAGGCCATTGCCACCGTCAAGAAAAATTTGCTGGAAGGCGCCATGCTGGTCATTGCCATCCTGTTCCTGTTTCTTGGCAATCTCCGCGCCGCGCTGATCACCGCGATGGTGATTCCGCTGTCGATGTTGTTCACCTTTACCGGCATGGTGACGTACCAGGTCAGCGCCAACCTGGTCAGCCTGGGCGCGCTCGACTTCGGCATCATCATCGATGGCGCCGTGGTGATCGTCGAAAATTGCGTGCGCCGACTGGCCCACGCCCAGCAACTGAAACAACGCACCCTGACGCTGGCCGAGCGCTACGACGAAGTGTTTGCCGCAGCGCAGGAGGCGCGCCGCCCGTTGATATTTGGCCAGCTGATCATCATGATCGTCTACATCCCCCTCTTCGCGCTCACCGGCGTCGAAGGGAAAATGTTCCATCCGATGGCATTTACCGTGGTCGCCGCGCTGGTCGGCGCCATGATCCTGTCGCTGACCTTCATCCCCGCTGCGGTTGTCCTGTTCATCGGCGCGCGCGTCGCTGAACAGGACAACCGCCTGATGGCATGGGCCACGCGCGCCTATCGACCGTTGCTGGAACGCGTGTTGGCCCGCAGCGCCATTGTCATCACGGCTGCCGTGGTGCTGGTGGTGCTGGCCGGTGCGCTTGCCACCAGGCTGGGCAGTGAATTCGCGCCACAGCTGAACGAAGGCGATTTTGCCATTCAGGCCATGCGCATTCCCGGCACCAGCCTGACCCAGTCGCTGGCCATGCAACGCCAGCTGGAAGCCGGCCTGAAAGCCAGGTTCCCCGAAATTGAACGTATTTTTGCGCGCACCGGGACCGCAGAAATTGCCTCGGACCCGATGCCGCCGAATATATCGGATGGCTACGTCATGCTGAAGCCGCCATCGCAGTGGCCGGCGCCGAGGAAGACGCGGGAGCAATTGCTGGCGGCGGTGCAGGCCGAGGCGGCCAGGTATCCCGGCAACACGTACGCGTTTTCGCAGCCGATCCAGCTGCGTTTCAACGAGCTGATTTCCGGTGTGCGCAGCGATGTCGCCGTCAAGATTTTTGGCGACGACATGGAGGTGCTGAATGCCACAGCAGCGCAGGTTGCCGCCACGTTGACACGGGTGGCCGGCGCCGTCGGGGTCAGTGTCGAGCAGACTGAAGGCCTGCCGATGCTGACGGTGAACGTCGACCGCGAGAAAATTTCCCGATACGGCCTGCACCTGGCCGACGTGCAGGAAACCGTTGCCATTGCCACCGGTGGGCGCAGTGCCGGCACCATGTTCGAAGGCGACCGCCGTGTCGGGATCGTCGTGCGTCTGCCGGAAAACGTGCGTAGCGACCTGGCAGCATTGCAGCGCCTGCCCATTGCGCTGCCAGGCAAGAATGGCACGGCCAGCTATATTCCGTTGACGGAAGTGGCCACGCTGGCGTTCACGCCGGGGCCGAACCAGATCAGCCGCGAAGGCGGCAAGCGCCGCATCGTGGTCAGCGCAAATGTGCGCGGGCGCGACCTGGGCAGCTTTGTCGCCGAAGCCGAACGGATGTTGCTGAAGGACGTGCCCATTCCACCAGGCTACTGGACTACATGGGGCGGCACGTTCGAACAGTTGCAATCGGCCACGCGGCGCCTGCAACTGGTGGTGCCGCTGGCATTGCTGCTGGTGTTCGTCTTGCTGTTCATGATGTTCAACAATGTGCGCGATGGCCTGCTGGTGTTCACCGGCATTCCGTTTGCGCTGACCGGCGGCATCCTCGCGCTGTGGTTGCGCGATATTCCGCTGTCGATCTCCGCGGCGGTCGGCTTCATTGCGCTGTCTGGTGTCGCCGTGCTTAATGGCCTGGTGATGCTGTCGTTTATCCGCACGCTGCGCAACGGCGGCATGGGCCTCGATGAAGCGATACGCACCGGTGCGTTGACGCGGCTGCGGCCAGTGTTGATGACAGCACTGGTGGCCTCGCTGGGGTTCATTCCGATGGCGCTCGCCACGGGCACGGGCGCCGAAGTGCAGCGGCCGCTGGCCACCGTGGTCATCGGCGGCATCCTGTCGTCGACGATGCTGACGTTGCTGGTGCTGCCGTTGTTATACCGCCTGGCGCATGGAACATCGGCAGGCAGCAAACTTGACTGAAAGTTTACCAATGAGCGATGGTCGAAAGAAACCTTTTTGACCCTCGTTTTACCTGCCGGACAGGATACTGCCCATGCTGCCCAAGGATGCCCTCGGCACTGCCGTGCGCCCCATCAAGGACACCGCGGAGCTGCTGCAGAGCAGCGGTGAACTGGCCCCCGGCAAGGGCATGATGACCGGGACTTGTATATGTATAGTGTCGTGGCGGGTTTTCAGGCCGTGTTCAACCACGCCAACGTCCACCTCAACTGGGGTCCGTTGCGCCACATTCTGGTCACGCCGGCGTTTCACCACTGGCACCATGCATCCGACCAGGAAGCCATCGACAGGAATTATGCCGCCCACTAAGCCTTCCTCGACCGGCTGTTCCGCACCGGCATCAAGAATCCGAGCCGCCAGTTCCCTGAAAAGTATGGCGTGGTCGGCACCTGCATGCCCGAAGGTTTTTTGAAGCAGAAGTCGGCGCCGTTCCAGCAGCTGTGGAAGAAGGCCCGGACGAAAAAGCCTGGATAAAAAAAGCGCCTGTCGAAACAGGCGCTTTTTCTTGAGTTTGCGTCGTCTAGCCGACGAACTTGCGGGCATTACGGAACATGCGCATCCACGGCGATTCTTCGCCCCAGCTGGTCGGGTGCCATGACTGCTGCACCGACCGGAACACACGTTCGGCGTGCGGCATCAGCACCGTGAAGCGGCCATCGTCGTTCGTCACCGATGCAATACCCTGCGGCGAGCCGTTAGGGTTGAACGGATACGTCTGCGTCACGTTGCCGTGATTGTCGATGTAGCGCAGCGCAGCGGACGCCGCTGCGATGTCGCCGGTGAGCGAAAAGTCGGCGTAGCCTTCGCCGTGCGCAATCGCGATCGGCGCGCGCGTGCCGGCCATGCCCGCGAAAAAGATCGATTTGGAATCGGCCACTTCCACCATGCCGAAACGCGCCTCGAACTGCTCCGATTTATTCCGGGTAAATTTCGGCCAGGCTTGCGCACCCGGGATCATCGATTTCAGGTTGCTCATCATCTGGCAACCGTTGCAGATGCCGAGGCCGAAGGTGTCGGTGCGCGCAAAGAAGCGGGCAAATTGATCAGCCAGCTGCGCATTGAACAAAATTGTTTTCGCCCAGCCTTCGCCGGCGCCCAGCACGTCGCCGTACGAGAAGCCGCCGACCGCAATCACGCCATGGAAATCGTCCAGCTTTGCGCGGCCCGCAATCAAATCGCTCATGTGCACGTCGATGGCGGTGAAGCCGGCCGCGTGCATGACCCACGCGGTTTCGATGTGCGAGTTGACGCCCTGCTCGCGCAGGATGGCCACGCGCGGACGCACACCGGTGGCGATGAATGACGCGGCGATATTGTCCTGCATGTCGAAGGTGACGACCGGCGCAATGCCCGGGTCGGTCTCATCCTGCAGGCGCGCAAATTCGGCGTCGGCGCATTCCGGATTGTCGCGCAGGCGCGCGATGCGCCAGCTGGTGTCGCTCCAGAGCTGGTGCAGGCTGCTGCGGGTTTTCTGGTAAATCAGCTTGGCGTCACGCGTGAATTCGATGACGCCGCGGTCGTTGTGCTTGCCGATGATATGGCTGCACGCGCCCAGGTTCCCTTCACGCAGCACGGCCATCACCGCGCTCTTGTCCTGCGCGCGCACCTGCAGCACGGCGCCGAGTTCTTCGTTGAACAATGCGCGCAAGGTCATGTCGTTGCGGCGCTCGCCCACTTGCGTGGCCCAGTTCTTCGCATCGCCCCAGTCGGCGCCATTGCCGCTGTCCATGGCCAGGATATCCAGGTTGACCGAGACGCCCGAACGGCCCGCAAAGGCCATCTCGCACAGCGTGGCGTACAGGCCGCCATCGGAACGATCGTGGTACGCCAGCAGCTTGCCCTCGAGGTTCAAACGCTGGACAGCGGCAAACATGGCTTTCAGGTCGTCGGCGGAATCGACGTCCGGCGTTTCGTGGCCCAGTTGCTGCGTCACTTGCGCCAGGCTTGATGCGCCCATGCGGTTCTTGCCGCGACCCAGGTCGATCAAGATCAGCGCCGTTTCGCCCTGGTCGGTGTGCAGCTGCGGTGTCAGGGAACGCCTTACATCCGCCACGGGTGCGAAGGCGGTGACGATCAGCGACACCGGCGACATCATCGATTTGGCCGCGTCGCCATCCTTCCCGCTTTCCGTCCATGTAGTGCGCATCGACAGCGAATCCTTGCCCACCGGGATACTGATGCCAAGCGCCGGACACAGTTCCATGCCGACCGCGCGCACGGTGTCGAACAGCGCTGCGTCCTGGCCCGGCTGGCCGCACGCAGCCATCCAGTTGGCCGACAGCTTGATGTCGCTGATGTCGGCAATCGGTGCTGCCAAAATGTTCGTGATCGCTTCACCGACCGCCATCCGGCCCGATGCAGCCGCGTCGATGACGGCCAGCGGCGTGCGTTCGCCCATTGCCATCGCTTCGCCGACGTACGCATCGAACGCCATCAGCGTAACGGCGCAATCGGCCACCGGGACTTGCCACGGGCCCACCATCTGGTCGCGCGCGCTCATGCCGCCGACGGTACGGTCGCCGATGGTGATGAGGAAGGATTTGTCGGCCACGCTTGGCAGCAGCAGCACTTTTTCCGCCACGTCGGCCAGGTCCAGCCCAGTCAGGTCGATCGGCGGATAGGTGGTGTGCACGTGCTCCACGGTGCGCAGCATTTTTGGCGGCTTGCCCAGCAAAACGTCCATCGGCATATCGACCGGATCGTTGCCATTCTGCGGGTCGATCACCTTCAGTTGACGTTCTTCGGTGGCGACACCGACTGCCGCAAACGGACAGCGTTCGCGCGCGCACAAGGCGGCAAACAGCGGCAGGTTGTCCGGCGCAATCGCCAGCACATACCGTTCCTGCGATTCGTTCGACCAGATCTCTTTCGGGGCCATGCCGGATTCTTCGAGCGGCACTTTGCGCAGGTCGAAAATGGCGCCGCGCTTCGCGTCATTCGTGATTTCCGGGAAGGCGTTCGACAAGCCGCCGGCACCCACGTCGTGGATCGAGATGATCGGGTTGTTGTCCGCCATCTGCCAGCAAGCGTTGATGACTTCCTGCGCGCGCCGTTCCATTTCGGGATTGCCGCGCTGGACCGAGTCGAAATCCAGGTCCGCAGTATTGGTACCCGTTGCCATCGACGACGCGGCGCTGCCGCCCATCCCGATGCGCATGCCGGGGCCGCCCAGTTGCACCAGCAGGCTGCCTACCGGGATGTCGTTCTTGTGCGTGTGGGCGGCGTCGATGTTCCCGAGGCCGCCGGCGATCATGATCGGCTTGTGGTAACCGTAATGGGTGCCGCCGACGTTTTGTTCGTAGGTGCGGAAGTAGCCTGCCAACACCGGGCGGCCGAATTCATTGCTGAACGCAGCGCCGCCCAGCGGGCCGTCGATCATGATCTGCAGCGGCGAGGCGATGCGATCCGGCTTGCCGTAGATGCCAGCGTTGGCTTCGGCGCCGGCTGGCGATGTGACACTGGCCGCGTTTTCCCACGCGCGCACGGCGCCGGGAAGCACCAGGTTCGACACGGTAAAACCGGTCAGGCCGGCCTTCGGTTTCGAGCCGCGGCCGGTAGCGCCTTCATCGCGGATTTCGCCGCCGGCGCCAGTCGAGGCGCCCGGGAATGGCGAAATGGCAGTCGGGTGATTGTGCGTTTCCACCTTCATCAGGGTATGCGTCAGCGTGCGGTCCGTCGCATATTCGTGGCGATCGCCGCGCGGGAAAAAGCGCGTGACTTCCGTGCCCGCCATGATCGACGAGTTATCGCTGTAGGCCACGATGGTGCCCTTAGGCTGCAGCTCGTGGGTGTTCTTGATCATGCTGAAGAGCGTGCGTTCCTGCGCCTGCCCGTCGATGATCCAGTCGGCGTTGAAAATCTTGTGGCGGCAATGCTCGCTGTTCGCCTGCGCAAACATCATCAGCTCGACGTCGGTCGGATTGCGCCCGGCGCGCGTAAAAGCCGCGTCGAGGTAGTCGATTTCGTCGTCCGACATGGCCAGGCCGAGTTCCGTGTTCGCCACGACGAGCGCGGCGCGGCCTTGGGCCAGCACGTCGATCGATGCGAGCGGACGCGCGTCCAGTTCCGAAAACAGCATGGATGCCTGGTCGGCGCTGCGCAACACGCTTTCCGTCATGCGGTCGTGCAGCAGCGCTGCGACAGCTGCAGTGTCGTAGTCGCCCAATGCCTTCGCGCCGCCGAAGCCAAGCACACCTTTTTTCAGCGTGACCGTGAATGCCACGCCGCGTTCGATGCGGTGAATGTGCGCCATGCCGCAGTTGCGGGCGATATCGGTCGCTTTCGAGGCCCATGGCGAGATCGTGCCGAGCCGCGGGATGACGAAGAATTCTTCCACAGCGCCGTCGGCAGCGCCGGCCGTGAACGGCTCGCCGTACGTCAGCAGCGCATCGAGCCGCGCGGTGTCGTCAACATCCAACGGGGCGGCCGTATCGATGAAATGATAGTAGCGGGCCTGGACTGCAGTGATCGCGGGGGCGACAATCTGCAGCTGGTTCAGGAGGCGTTGCGAACGAAATGCGGAGAGGGCATTGGAACCCGGCAGTATCAACATGGCTGGAAGGTCTTTGATGCAGCGAGGCTGCGGGTGGAAACAGGCCGATATTATACCCTGCCTGCCCTGCCCCGCGCCTGTGTATCGACTACTGGTCGGCTGTGGCGCAGCGGGCACGGCGCCCCCTCCGGCGCTTGCTCCGGCCCCCGCGAACCGGTATCGTAGTGCATCGCTGTGGGTGGCGCGCCAGGTTGTAACATGAAAGACAAGATGCAAGAAAATAGTAATCTGTCGGTGCTTGTCGTCGACCCCAACCCCGGCATGCGCGGCAACCTGCAGAACATGCTGGGCCAGGCCGGCATCAGCAAGATCGAATTTGCCGTCAGCTCGGGCACCGCCATCCGCGCGCTGAGCCGGCGCGCCTTCGACATCATCCTGTGCGAATACGATCTGGGCGCCGACACCGGCCAGGACGGCCAGCAGCTGCTGGAAGATTTGCGCCACCACCAGCTGATCGGCCTGTCCGCCATTTTCATCATGCTGACGTCGGAAGGCGTGATGAGCAAAGTCGTCAGCGCCGCCGAACTGACGCCCACCGATTACGTTCTCAAGCCATTTACCATGGACGACCTGGGCAGCCGCATCACGCGCGCGTTGGACCGCCGCGCTGCTTTGTTGCCGGCCTGGCAGCTGGTGGAGCAGGCCAAACTGCGCGACGCCATCGGCGTGTGCATGGATGCCGAGCGGCACCCCCGTTACGCCAGCGATTTTGCCCGCCTGCGCGCTGAACTGCATGTGCGCCTGGACGAACTCACGGCCGCCCAGGCGGTGTACGCGTCGATTGTCGCCGACAAGCCGCTCGGCTGGGCCATCCTCGGCCTGGCGCGGGTGCTGTATGCGCTCGGCCGCGCCGAAGATGCGCGCGCCACCATCGAACGCCTGCTGGCCGCCAACCCGCGCCTGATGGTGGCCTACGATCTGCTGGCGCGCTGTCATCTGGCGCTGGGCGACCCGGTGCAGGCGCAGAAAGTGCTGGAAGAAGCCGTGGTGCGCTCGCCGCACGTGGTGCGGCGCCTGCGCACACTGGGCGAAGTGGCGTACGACGCCGGCGACTTTGGCGCCTCCGAAAAATCGCTGAAACTGGTCGTTTCAAAAGCGCGCTACTCGGAATTCCGCGATCCGGAAGACCACGTCAAACTGGTCAGGACGCTGGTGGCCCGCGGAGACGTGCTGCAAGCCGGCACGGTGGTGCGCGACCTGGAAAAATCGCTGCGCGCCAGCCCCACTGTCGATGCATGCAAGGCCGTTTCGATGGCGCTGGTGCACGAAGCGTCGGGCAACGCCGACGCCGCAACCGCCGAATTGCTGGCGGCCGTGTCGAACGTGCGCGCTGGCGGCGCCATCTCGGGCAGCCTGCGGATGGACCTGGCGCGCAGCTGCCTGGCGCACCGGATGGACGATGCAGCATCGGACGTGATGCTGAGCGCACTGGGCGCCACCGACGGCATCACGCACCAGCAGGCGCTGAACGTGTTCGTCAAGGCCGGCCGCCACGACCTGGCCAACGGCATCGGCGCGCAATTGAAGGCGCAAGCGCAGATTTTGCTCGGCGTGGCCGATGAAAAACGCAAGATGGGCGATGTGCGCGGCGCGGTCATCACGCTGCAGGAAGCCATTCAGCTGGCACCGTCAAACATCCAGGTGATGGTGGCGCTGGCCGGCGGCAGCCTGCGTCAGATTCTGGAGCTGGGCTGGGATAACGTCCTGGCCGAAAACTGCAGCGCGCTGCTGCAAAAAATCGCCACGATCGACATCCAGCACCCGCGCCTGGAAGCGCTGCAGGAAGAGTACGCGGCGGCCAAGCGCAAGTACGGCATTGCGCTGTAGAAGGCATTGTCCAACGCGCCAGCACGTCAAGCACCTGTCGAACGCGTGGTAATTGCCGCCTGGGCTGCAGAGGTAGAACGTATTACGTACGCGCAGGCATTACCGTCAAAAGTCTTCCCAGCCCGCTTGTGCAGATGCCAATGCTGGCGCTGCTGTTCGCCGTGATGGCGCGGTAGCGGCGGCGGCGGTGGCGGTGGCGTTTAATGGTCTTGCCGGCAGCGGCCTGGTCTGTCCTGGCGATTTCCGCCTGGCCGCGGCTGGCGCCAGGCCAGGAGTCAGCTTGAACAGGCTCACAGTACCAGCCAGGCGCACCGATTGCTCGCGCAGTGCCTGGGCGGCTGCAGCGGCCTGTTCAACGAGGGCGGCATTCTGCTGGGTCACGCCGTCCATTTCGCCGATAGCCTGATTAATCTGACCGATGCCTGCTTCCTGCTCCGTGCCGGCGGCTGTAATTTCCGCCATGATGGCGGTGACCGACTGGACGCTGGCGACAATTTCCGTCATGGTTGTACCCGCTTGGCCAACGAACTGCGCGCCCATCGCGACTTGTTTAACCGAGTCTTCAATCAAGCCCTTGATTTCCCGCGCCGCACTAGCGGAGCGCTGCGCCAGATTACGTACTTCGGACGCAACGACAGCGAACCCACGGCCTTGATCGCCTGCCCGTGCCGCCTCGACCGCCGCATTCAACGCCAGAATATTTGTCTGAAACGCAATACCGTCGATCACCGCAATAATCTCGACTATTTTTCGCGATGCGGTATCGATCGCGCCCATTGTGCGGACCACCTGGCTGACCACTTCGCCCCCTTTCAATGCCACGCCGGCCGCAGTCTGCGCCAGTGCGTTGGCCTGGCGGGCATTGTCGCCGTTGTGCTTGACGGTGGAAGTAAGTTCTTCCATCGATGCGGCAGTTTCTTCCAGGGAGCCTGCTTGCTGCTCGGTGCGCGCCGACAGATCCAGGTTGCCGCTGGCAATTTCACCGGAGGCCACTGCAATCGAGTCGGTAGCCTCACGGATTTCGCTGACGGTTTTTGCCAGATTTTCCTGCATCCCACGCATGGAGAACAACAAGCTGCGCTGGTCGCCCGGCAACGTTGCGACCAGCACGCTTAAATCGCCGCCAGCGATAGCACGTACAATTTTTGCAGCGTAATCCGGCTCCCCGCCGAGTTCAACATACACACGGCGAATCAGCAAAAAGCCCGCACCGGCAGCACTCAGGGCACCGAGACCCACCACGATGACCATGATGGCATGCAGGCGCGCAGACGTGGCAGTCGCCTGCTCGTATTCATCCTTCGCCACATCGACCTGCAGTTTGCGCAGCGCGTCAATGCCGGCAGTCACCGGCGGCACCAACTGTTGCAATGTTTTCTGTAAACGCTGCGCTTGTTCCTGCTTGCCATCGCGCAACGCTGCGAGCATGGGGAGCAAACCGTTCTCAGTGAAACGCGCAGGGTCGATGATGAATTGATCACCCAGCAGCTTCTCTTCCGGTGTCAGGTAGGTTGCGCGGTATTCCGTCCAGGTGGTGTCGATCTCCGCCGTATTCCTGTCGATCCGTGCCAGTTCCGGCTTGACGTTCGCGCCATCGGGGTCCGCAAGTGCGTCGGCCAGCGAGAGACGGTTGCGCACCAACAAACGGTCGATGCGCGAAATTTGTTCCAGCGCCACCGTGCGGTCTTCGTAGACCGTCTTCAAGCCATCGTTCGACTTCTCCATGCCGTATAAACCCAATCCACCAACCAGGATGGCAAGGCAGATCAGCGCAGCGATCATGAGGTACAACCTGATTTTTAATGTTATTTTCATATTATTTAACTTGCGTAAAGATAACCATGACTGGCTTCGTCATATGGCATCAAACGACATTTTTTCGTGGAATTGCCTGCACTACGGGATAGCCCGATTCTGTAGACGACACCATGTCAATGCATTCCAGGCAGACAGTTAGCTGGCGTGGGTGCAGGCTTGGCTAACATTTCCTCCACACCAGTTGCATGGACTATTTGTCTCAAGAATCGGGTGCTGGAAATCAATCGCAATAGGCGACAGTACGTCAATACTCCGCAGTCGAAGAAGTCAAATAGTACACTGATATTTCTATATGGAAATGTTTTACGGTGATTTTTTGTGAGAATGATGCGTTTATATACATTAAGTGTTGCATTTGTATTGACTTCCCCAAGGTACACGGAGCTGCTAATAAGCATCGTCCGCAGGCTTCCCGCCGATACAACGTGTCGATTGGTACTTCCGGGATGAGTTGCTGGCGCGCGAACGGGCAATCCGGCCGAACCGCCACCTTTCCGTCACAGACGCTGGACGACATTCAGTGCAAAGGCGGCAGCAGTTGCTGGCCGCGGATAATGTCGATCAGCGTGCGCAACGCGGGATGTTTGTGCCGACGGCTGCTGTAGTACATATGAAACGGTTCGCCATCGGCCGCATGGGCGTCCAGCACGACGCGCAGGCTGCCGTCGGCAAGCTCGTCGGCGATGCGGCTTTCCAGCACATAGGCCAGGCCCACCCCGGCTTTGGCCGCGCTGATCGTGGCAGCCGTGTTGTTGATGGTAATCAGGCCAGGCACGCTGATGCCGCGCTTGCCGCGTTCCGTCCCCGCCGCATTGCCATTCAGCTCCCAGCGGTAGGTTGAATTATCGCCCAGCAGCAATTGCAGACAGCTGTGATCGGCCAGGTCCGCCAGTTGCAGCGGCTCGCCGCGGCGGGTCAGATAGGCCGGGGCGCCCGCGACCACCCAGCGCTGCGGGCCGGATAGCGCAACCGCAACCATGTCTTCGGGCACATAGTCGCCGTAGCGGATGCCGGCGTCATAACCCTCCGCCACGATGTCGATGGGCCGGTCTTCCACCACTACCGTCAGTTTCACATCCGGGCATTGCTGCGCGAATGCTGGCAGCGCGGGCGCGATCAGGAGATGGGCCGCATCGGCAAACACATTGATGCGCAACGCGCCGAAGCGACCCGTGCCCGGCGCGTCGATGTCGGCCAGCGCATGACCGATCATGTCGAAGCCGTCTTCCAGCCGGGCCGCCAGGGCCAGGCCAGTGTCGGTCGGCGCCACTGCGCGGCTGGTGCGGTTCAACAGCTTGGTACCCAGCCTTTCTTCCAGCCGGCGCATGGCATGGCTGGCAGCCGATGGCGTCAGACCCAGCTGAATGGCGGCGGCCTTGAAGCTGCGCGTGCGCATGATGGTGAGAAAAACCCGCAGGTCGGCAAGCTGGATACGGTCAAAAATGGACATGGATGAATTTTCTTCAGCATTTCAATGAATCAGGCTCATTTCAAATCTTATCATCCCGCCGTGCATGCGCAGTACGATCTGGCTGCCAACCACATTTCACTGGAGAGTCGATGACGATCGCTGAACACCCGATGCTTGCCGACCTGGCCAGCAAACGCATCCTGATTACAGGCGGCTCGACCGGCATCGGCGCCGCCGTCGTGCTGGGCTTCGCCGCGCAAGGTGCCCATGTTGCACTGCATTACCACGCCAGCAGCGATGCTGCCGAACAACTGCGCGCGCAGTATCCCGGCCAGATTACGCTGCTGCAGGGCGATCTGTCCGCAGCAGGCGAAGTGGCGCGTGTGGTTGCCGAGGCCGCGCGCCTGCTGGGCGGGCTGGACGGCCTGATCAACAACGCGGGGAGCATGCTCGGGCGCATTCCGACCATCGATGCCAACGAAGCGCATTTCGACGAGGTGTTCGACCTGAATGCCAAGTCCGTCTGGCAAGCCAGCATTGCCGCCCACCCGCACCTGAAAGCTGCCGGCGGCGGTTTTATCATCAACACCACGTCGATTGCGGCCAGGAATGGCGGCGGCAGCGGCGCGGTGCTGTATGCGGCAGCAAAAAGTTTTGTCAGCAGCCTGACGCGCGGCCAGGCGAAGGAATTCGTGGCCGACAATATCCGCGTTAATGCGGTTGCGCCGGGACTCATCCTGACGCCGTTCCACGTGCGCGACACGCCCGACGCAATGATGGCCGCGCAATCTGCCACCATTCCCATGGGCCGTGCCGGGCTGCCACAGGAATGCGTGGGCGCATTCCTGTTTCTCGCATCCGGATCGATGTCCCGCTATATCACCGGACAAATTATTGAAGTAAACGGCGGGCAACTGATGCCTTGATGAAAGAATAAAACCATGAAACTACGACCATTCGGCCGCACCGGCCACCACATTTCGGAGATCGGCTTTGGCGCCTGGGCGATTGGCGGCGCCTGGGGCGATGTCTCCAGCGTGGACGCCAAGGCGGCATTGCACGCATCGCTCGATGCCGGCACCAACTTCATCGACACGGCCGACGTCTACGGCGACGGCCGCTCCGAGCGCTTCATTGCCGAAGTGCTCAAGGAACGCGGCGGCGAACGCCCGTACGTGGCCACCAAGGCGGGACGCCGGCTGGCGCCGCACGTGGCGGACGGTTACAACGAAGAAAATCTGGTGGCGTTTGTCGAGCGCTCGCTGGTCAACCTGGACACCGATTGCCTCGACCTGGTGCAGTTGCATTGTCCACCTCCGGACGTGTATTACCGGCCGGAAGTGTTCGACATCATGGACCGCATGGTCACGGCCGGCAAAATTCGTCACTACGGCGTCTCGGTGGAAAAAGTCGAGGAAGCGCTGAAAGCAATGGCATTTCCAAACGTGGCCTCGATCCAGATTATCTACAACATATTCCGGCAGCGCCCTGCAGACCTGTTTTTCGCGGAGGCGAAAAAACGCGACATCGGCGTGATCGTGCGCGTGCCGCTGGCGTCCGGCGTGCTGACGGGAAAAATGCATGCCGATACCACGTTTGCAGCCGACGACCACCGCGCCTTCAACCGCAATGGCGAAGCTTTCGACAAAGGCGAAACCTTTTCCGGCGTGCCATATGACGTGGCACTCGACGTGGTCGAAGAAATCCGGCGCCTGGTGCCTGCAGACATCACCATGGCGCAGTTTGCACTGCGCTGGATATTGATGGAAGACGCTGTCAGCACCGTGATTCCCGGCGCCAGGAATGCGCAGCAAGCCGCTGCCAACAGCGCGGCCAGCAATTTCCCTGCATTGCCGGCGGAAACCATGGACGAACTGCGCAGCATCTATCAGCACCGCATTGCGCCCTTCGTGCATCAGCGCTGGTAAGCGTTGGCGCAGTGCCCGGCCACATCATTATTTTGGAGACAATATGGACTATCACGCCGCTGACGACCGTTACGAAACAATGCAATATCGCCCCGTCGGGAAAAGCGGACTCCATCTGCCGCTGCTGTCGCTGGGGTTGTGGCACAACTTTGGCGACACCACGCCATTTTCCACGCAGCGCGACATGTTGTGTACGGCATTCGACCTGGGCATCACGCACTTTGACCTGGCGAATAACTACGGGCCGCCGTATGGCAGCGCGGAACGCAATTTCGGCCGTCATTTCCACGACAATTTCAAACCGTACCGCGATGAATTGATCATTTCCAGCAAAGCAGGTTACGACATGTGGCCCGGCCCGTACGGTCAGGGCGGCGGTTCGCGCAAGTACATGCTCGCCAGTCTGGACCAGAGCTTGCAGCGCATGCAGCTCGATTACGTCGACATTTTCTATTCGCACCGGTTCGATCCGCACACGCCGCTCGAAGAAACCGCGGCTGCGCTGGCGCACGCGGTCCAGCAAGGCAAGGCCCTGTATGTCGGCGTCTCTTCCTACTCGGCGGCGCACACCGCCGAGATGGCGCGCCTGCTGAGCGAGTGGAAAGTGCCATGCCTGATCCACCAGCCATCGTACAGCCTGCTCAACCGCTGGGTCGAGAAGGAAGGCTTGCTCGACAAGCTGAAGGAAGAAGGCATCGGCTGCATCAGCTTTTCGGCGCTGGCGCAGGGACTGCTTTCCACCAAATACCTCGATGGCGTGCCGGCGGATGCGCGAATCAACCGGCCCGGTGGCGGCTCGTTCAAACCGGAATTCCTGAGCGACGCCAATCTGCAGCGCGTCCGCGACCTGAACCAGATCGCCGCGCAGCGCGGCCAGACGCTGACCCAGATGGCGCTGGCCTGGGTGCTGCGCGACCCGGTGGTCAGCTCCACGCTGATCGGCGCCTCGAACAGCGCACAAATCCGCGAAAACGTGGCTGCATTGCGCAACCTGGCATTTTCGCCAGAAGAGCTGCAGGCCATCGATGCCGTGGCGCAGGATGGTGACATCAATCTCTGGCGCAGGTCATCGAGCGATTGATCAAGGGGCAGCCTGCTGATCCTGGTCCGGACGGCAGGGTTCGGCCAACGGCGGGCAAGCGCTGCAGCACTGCAGCACCGAGCACTGAGCGCCATACGCGTCTGAAAGCGTGACCGCCCGGTTCGGGCGGCTTCTGCGCCGGCAACAGCGCTATTCGGGCAAGGTCCCGAACCCGCCGCCACCCGGCGTCTCGATGACAAACACATCCCCCGCCGCCATCTCGACTTTGCCGATGTGGTCCAAGGCTTCGACGACACCATTGGCCCGTTCGACGTAGTTGCGTCCCAGCGCCCCGGGCGCGCCGCCCGCCATGCCGAACGGCGGCACGATCCGGTTGTTCGACAAAATCGCCGCCGTCATCGGTTCCAGGAACCGCACCCGGCGCACGCCGCCACTGCCGCCAGTCCACCGCCCCGCGCCGCCGGAACCCTGCCGGATCGCGTAACTGTCCAGACGCACCGGAAAGCGGAATTCGAGGATTTCCGGGTCGGTCAGCCGCGAGTTGGTCATATTTGTCTGGACGACATCGGTGCCGTCGAAGCCGTCCCCGGCGCCAGAGCCGCCCGCGATGGTTTCGTAATACTGGTAGCGCGCATTGCCGAACGTGAAATTGTTCATCGTCCCCTGCGCCGCGGCCATCACGCCGAGCGCGCCGTACAGCGCGTTGGTGATGCAGGTGGAGGTTTCGACGTTGCCCGATACGACCGACGCCGGGTAGCGCGGGTTGAGCATCGAACCGGGCGGGATGATGACGGTGATCGGCTTCAGGCAGCCTGCATTGAGCGGAATATCGTCGTCGACCAGCGTGCGGAACCCGTACAGCACGGCCGCCATGCACACCGCCGAGGGTGCATTGAAGTTGTTGACGAGTTGCGGGGATGTGCCGGTGAAATCGATCCGGGCCGTGCGTGCAGCACGGTCGACTGTCACTGCCACATCGATGTGGGCGCCGTTGTCGAGCGCGAGGTGATAGCTGCCATCGCCCAGCGTACCGATCACGCGCCGCACCGCTTCCTCGGCGTTGTCCTGCACGTGGCCCATGTACGCCTGCACCACGTCGAGGCCATGTTCGTCCACCATCTTGTGCAGCTCGTCGACGCCCTTCTGGTTCGCCGCCACCTGCGCGCGCAGGTCGGCGAGGTTCTGGTCGGGATTGCGGGCCGGGTGGCGGGCGCCTGCCAGCAGCGCCCGTGTTTCCGCCTCGCGCATCAGGCCATCGGCGCCGTCGACCAGCTTGAAATTCGTGATCAGCACGCCCTCGTCTTCGATGACTGTGGAATCGGGCGGCATCGAGCCGGGCGTGGTGCCGCCGATATCGGCATGGTGGCCGCGCGAGCCGACGTAGAACAAAATGGCCGCGCCCGCCGCATCGAATACCGGTGAAATCACCGTCACGTCGGGCAAATGGGTGCCGCCGTGATAGGGGTCGTTGAGCATGAACACGTCACCCGGACGCATGGCGCCGGCGTTGGCGGCCATCACCGCCTTGATGCTCTCGCCCATCGATCCCAGGTGCACCGGCATGTGCGGCGCGTTGGCCACCAGCGCGCCCTCGGCATCGAAAATCGCGCAGCTGAAGTCGAGGCGCTCCTTGATGTTCACCGAGTGCGCGGTGTTTTGCAGGCGCAGGCCCATCTGCTCGGCAATCGACATGAACAGGTTGTTGAAAATTTCAAGCATGACCGGGTCGGCCGTGGTGCCGATGGCGCGCCGCGTTGGCAGCGCCGTCACGCGGGTCAGCACCAGGTGCAGGAACGGCGTGACGCGTGCCTGCCAGCCCGCTTCGATGACGGTGGTGGCGTTTGCTTCGGCGAGAATGGCCGGGCCGTCGATGACCGTGCCCGGCGCCAGGCCTGCGCGCTGGTGCAGCGGCACGTCGCGCCAGGCGCCGCCGGTAAACATCGCCACGGTGTCGCAGGCGGCCGCAGCGGTGGTGGTGGTGGTGGTGGTGGTGGTGGTGGTGGTGGTGGTAGCGGCACCAGTGGCAGCGACGCCGATGGCGGCTACTTCGGGCGGCGCGTCCGAGCGTCCCAGTGCTTCCACCGAGATGGCTTCGACCATCAGCGCGCGCGCCGGCATCAGGAACGAGAAGCGGCGTTTATAGGCGGTCTCGAATTGTGCCTGCATGGTGGTGGGGTCGAAATCGACCACCAGTGCCGAATCGGTGCCTTCGTAACGCAGGTGGACGCGGCGCACGATGTCGATCCGGGCGCCCTGAACGCCCTGGACCACCAGCGCCTGCTGCGCGTCGCTGGCCAGTGCGTCCAGGCGCGCGGCCAGCGTGGTCAGGCCGATGGCATCGAGCTTCTGTTCGACCGCTTCCTCGCGCATCGCGCTCTGGTCGGCGAGGCCCATGCCATACGCCGACAGCACGCCGGCCAGCGTGTGGATGAAAATGGTCTGCATTCCCAGTGCGTCGGCCACCAGGCACGCGTGCTGGCCACCGGCGCCGCCAAAACTGGTCAGGGCGTAAGCGGTGACATCGTGCCCGCGCTGCACCGAGATTTGCTTGATGGCGTTGGCCATATTCCCCACCGCGATTGCAATAAAGCCACTGGCAACTTCCTCGGCGCTGCGGGTGTCGCCGGTACTCGCATGGATGTCCGCCGCCAGCGCGGCAAATTTTGCGCGCACCACGTCTGCGTCCAGCGCCTCGTTCCCGTGCGCGCCGAACACGCGTGGAAAATGCTGCGGCTGGATTTTGCCGACCATGACGTTACAATCGGTGACCGTCAACGGACCGCCGCGCCGGTAACTGGCCGGGCCCGGGTTGGCGCCGGCGCTGTCCGGCCCCACGCGATACCGGCTGCCGTCGAAATGCAGAATCGACCCGCCCCCGGCGGCCACCGTGTGGATGCTCATCATGGGCGCGCGCATGCGCACGCCGGCCACCTGCGTGTCGAACACGCGTTCCAGCTGGCCGGCAAAGTGCGACACATCGGTCGAGGTGCCGCCCATGTCGAAGCCAATTACCTTGTCGAAGCCGGCCAGCTGGCTGGCGCGCACCATGCCGACGATGCCGCCCGCGGGGCCGGACAGGATGCTGTCCTTGCCCTGGAACGCGCGCGCATCGGTCAGGCCGCCGTTCGACTGCATGAACTGCAGGTGGACGCCAGGCAGTGCGCGTGCCACCTGGTCGACGTACCGGCGCAGGATGGGCGACAGGTAGGCGTCGACCACCGTGGTGTCGCCGCGCGCCACCAGCTTCATCAGGGGGCTGACTTTATGCGACACGGAGATTTGCGTAAAGCCGATCGCGCGCGCGATGCGCTCGGCGATGACTTCGTGCTGGTGGTAGCGGTAGCCGTGCATGAAG
The DNA here is from genome assembly GCA_030853745.1 of Pseudomonadota bacterium. Taxonomy (GTDB): domain Bacteria; phylum Pseudomonadota; class Gammaproteobacteria; order Burkholderiales; family Burkholderiaceae_D; genus JALYUM01. The sequence goes on from JALYUM010000102.1 coordinate 37,413, forward strand.
ACGATGGCCAGCGAACGCAGCCCGCTGTCAAAGGCTGCCTGTAAACTGGCGCGGGTGGCCGCCTCGTCGATCGGGACGATCACGTCGCCATGCGCGCCGATCCGTTCATCGATGTCAATGGCGCTGCAGTACAGCAGCTCGGGCAGCACGATGTGGCGCGCAAACAGCTTCGGGCGGTGTTGGTAGGCAATGCGCAGCGCATCGTGAAAGCCGCGTGTGATGGCCAGCGCGGTTGGTTCGCCCTTGCGTTCCAATAGCGCGTTAGTGGCAACCGTGGTGCCCATCTTGACGGCGTCGATGACGGCATGGCTGTCGGTGCCGAGCAGGTGGCGGATGCCGGCAATCGCCGCGTCCTGGTACTGGCCGGGATTGTCGGACAACAGCTTGTGCGTGGCCAGCGTGCCATCGGGGCGGCGCGCCACGATGTCCGTGAAGGTGCCGCCACGATCGATCCAGAATTGCCAGTCCATGTACTATTCTCCGCATTGCGTTTTTACGTATTGTAGACGCGCGCACTGAACGGGAGAAGCAATGGAAAACCAAATGTATAGCGTGGCGCAGCTGCGCGCCGTGGAAGCGGCAGCGTTGCCGACTGCGCCATTGATGAAAAGGGCCGGCGTGGCTGCCGCGGCCTGGGCACTGGAACTGATTCAGGATGTGTTACCGGTGCTGGTGCTGGCCGGGCCCGGCAACAACGGCGGCGATGCACTCGAAGTGGCGGCCAACCTGCGCGATGCCGGTGTCGATGTCACTGTGCTGCATCTCGCCGGCGCGGCCGTGTCGCCGTCTCCTGACACCGCTGCCGCACTGGCGCGCTGCCAGACCGATGGCGTAACGTTTGTCGACGCCCTGCCCGACCATGCCAACTGGGCGCTGGTGGTGGATGGCCTGTTTGGCATTGGCCTCGCGCGCCCGCTGGCTGGCCACGCCGAACAGCTGGCCGCCATCGTCAGCCAGTACGCCTGTCCCATCCTCGCGCTGGATATCCCCAGCGGACTCGATGCGGACACCGGCGCCCTGCATGGCGAAATGGCGGTCCGTGCCACGCACACCATCACTTTTATCGGCAATAAACCCGGCCTGCACACCGGCGACGGGCGCGACTACGCCGGCATCGTGCGCGTGGCCACCCTCGACCTCGATCCGGCACTGCTGCCGGCGCCGGAAGCGCTGTTGCTGACGGCGGCAAGTTTTCAGTCGTCGCTGCCATTGTCGCGGCGGCGCGAGAATTCTCATAAAGGCCAGTTTGGCGACGTGGCCATTCTCGGCGGCGCCGACGGCATGGCCGGTGCGGCGATGCTGGCCGCCCGCACGGCGCTGTTCTCGGGAGCCGGGCGCGTGTTCCTGGCCGCGCTGGATACGCGCCTGTCGATCGATCCGCTGCACCCGGAAATCATGTTCCGCAGCGCGGTCGGCTTCGACGTGCACCACCGCACGCTGGTCGTCGGCCCCGGCATGGGCGACAGCGGCGCTGCGCGCAATATGCTGGCCAAGGCCATCAGCAGCGACTCCCCGCTGGTGCTCGATGCCGATGCATTGAACATGATCGCAGCCGAAGTGGGCTTGCAGGAAGCATTGCGCACGCGCGCGCCGATGGCGGTACTGACGCCGCACCCGTTGGAAGCGGCGCGCCTGCTCGGTGTCACCGCGCCGGTGGTGCAGGCCGACCGCCTCGCGGCGGCACGCGAACTGGCCGCGCGGTGCCAGGCGATCGTGGTACTCAAAGGATCGGGGACGGTGATTGCACGCCCGGACGGACACGTGGTCATCAACACCAGCGGCAACGCAGGGCTGGCCACCGGTGGCGCGGGCGATGTGCTGGCCGGCCTGACCGGCACCCTGCTGGCGCACGGCTGGGATGCCTGGTCGGCGGCGCAGGGTGCAGTCTGGATCCACGGCGCGGCGGCCGACCGGCTGGTGGCGCAAGGCTGCGGTCCGATCGGCTTGACGGCCGGTGAACTGCCGGCCGCGATCCGGGCCGTGTTCAACAGCCTGACTTAAACCAGCAGGCGGCCCGCGGCGATGGTTAGCGTGCGGCCGCAACGCGCGGCAATTGACGTGTCGTGCGTGACCAGAACCAGCGTCGAGCCGCGTTCGCGATTCAGTTCGAACATCAGCTGGATCACGGCTTCGCCGGTGGCAGCATCAAGGCTGCCGGTAGGCTCGTCGGCAAACAACAGCGGCGGCTCGGTGACGAAGGCGCGGGCCAGTGCAACGCGCTGCTGCTCACCGCCCGACATGAACTTCGGATAGTGCTTCAAACGGGTGGACAGCCCCACCCTGCCCAGCATGTCAGTGGCGCGCGCGCGGGCGTTGGCGTCGCCCCGCAGTTCGAGCGGCAGCATGACATTTTCCAGCGCCGTCAAATGACCCAGCAACTGAAACGACTGGAATACGAAGCCCAGCTTTTCTTTTCTCAGCATGGCCCGCCCGTCTTCATCGAGCGCGTAGATATCGACGCCACCCAGCAGGACCTTGCCGTCCGACGGCGTGTCGAGTCCGGCCAGCAAGCCAAGCAAGGTCGACTTGCCGGAACCGGAAGCGCCCACCAGGGCAAGCGTCTCGGCTGCATGCACGGTAAAATCGACACTGTGCAGGATAGTCAGCTCGCCGCTGGCGTCCGCCACGCGCTTGGTCAGGCCGACCGCGGCGATCGCAGGGGTGGAAACTCCGGCCGCCGCGTCGACTTGTTGATGGATGATTGCCTCGGGAATATCACGCATGCTAGCCAGTCTTGAAAAGTACCGCATCAAAAAATTGTTCCTCGGCGCCCTGCTCATGCTGGCCGCGTCGGCGAGCGCTTATTCTGCACCAAAAACCGTGCTGGTGCTGGGCGACAGCCTGTCAGCCGAATATGGACTGGTACGCGGCACCGGTTGGGTGGCGCTGCTGGAACAGAAATTAAAAGCGCAAAAAATCGATGCTGCCATCGTCAATGCCAGCATCAGCGGCGAGACCACCAGTGGCGGCCTGACGCGCCTGCCCGCCCTGCTGGCGCAGCACAAGCCGAACCTGGTGGTCATCGAACTGGGCGCCAACGATGGCTTGCGCGGCTTGCCGGTGGCGTCGGCCGAAGCGAATTTGCGCAGCATGGTCGCGCTGGCGCAAAAGAACCGCGCCCGTGTGATGCTGGTCGGAATGCGCATGCCACCCAATTACGGCCGCGCTTACACCGACAAATTCTTCGGCATGTACAAAGAGGTGTCAACGGAGCTGAAAGCGCCGCTGGTGCCGTTCATGCTTGAAGGCGTGGCGCAGGAGCCTGCCATGTTTCAGGCCGACCGCCTGCATCCGCTGGCCACGGCGCACCCCACCATCCTGGCCAATATCTGGCCCACTTTTTCCGCACTGATCAAACAACAATGAAATACCCCGCTGTACTGACTTTCGATGACATCCTCCCCGAGCTGCACAACTTCGACGCCATCATCGATGCGCGCAGCGAATCCGAATTCGCGCTCGACCATGTGCCCGGCGCGATCAACTGCCCGGTATTGAACGACGCCGAGCGCGTCCTGGTCGGCACGACCTACAAGCAGGTCAACGCGTTCGAAGCGAAAAAGATCGGCGCACCACTGGTCGCGCACAATATCGCACACGCCATCGAAACGCTGTTTCTCGACAAGCCACGCGACTGGAAGCCGCTGGTCTACTGCTGGCGCGGCGGCAACCGCAGTGGATCGATGGTGCATATCCTCGCGAAAGTGGGCTGGCCCGTGGTGCAGCTCGATGGCGGCTACAAGGCCTATCGCGCCCACGTCAGCGCGGCGCTGGAGACGCCGCCCCTGCTCGACTGGCGCGTCATCTGCGGCACCACGGGGAGCGGCAAAAGCAGACTGCTGGAAACGCTCGACCGTAACGGCGCGCAGGTGCTCGACCTGGAACAGCTGGCGGCGCACCGCGGCTCGCTGCTGGGCAGCCTGCCGGACGCACCGCAGCCATCGCAGAAGATGTTCGAGAGCCGCATCTGGAACAAGTTGCGCAGCTTCGACCCGGCGCTGCCGGTGTTTGTCGAATCGGAGAGTAAAAAGGTCGGCAACCTGCGCGTGCCGGATGCCGTGATGGTGGCGATGCGCGCATCGCCATGCATTTCCCTGACACTGTCGCGCCCTGACCGGGTGCGCCTGCTGACACAGGATTACAGCCACTTCGTGCGCGATCCGCAAGCGCTGAACACGCAGCTGGAGCATCTGGTGCTGCTGCACGGCCGCGCGAAAATCGCCGCCTGGCACGCGATGGCGAATGCCGGCGACATTGCACCGCTGGTGGAGGCTTTGCTGGTCGAGCACTACGATCCGGCCTACCTGAAATCGATCGACCGGAATTTCGCGCAATTCAAAGATGCGCAGGTGCTGGCGCTGGACGATATTCGCCCCGCAGATTTTGAGGCTGCGGCGAACACACTGCATCCGACGTAAAAAAAGCCCGGTCAAACGACCGGGCTTTTTTTACGTGCCACCGAATTACTTCCGGCGACAACTGCGTCTGGCGATTACTGCGCCTGGCTGACGTCGGCTGCCTTGGCGGTAATTTTGGCCTTGGCCTTTTCCTTCAGCGCCTGCACGAATGCATACAGATCCTGCTGCGCCGCGGCGCCCGTAATCTGCTCGGCTTCCTGCGCGCGGCGGGCCGGGTCCTGCGTGGCCGGCTGCGCTACTTTGCCGATGCGGTACACGCCATACCCTTGGCCCGGAATATCGACGCCGACATACGCTGGCAGCTTGGCCGTATCGGCCTTGAAAACTGCCATGGCAGCTGCCGGATTGATGGTCGGCTCCTTGGTACGGGTCAGCGTTTGCACTGCACCGAAGCCATCGGCACTGCCGGCAGCACGGGCGGCCGTCATTTTGGCTTCGCCGGCAGCGCGCGCCAGGCGCATCGCTTCCTCAAGCGTCACCCGTTGACGGATGGCCGCATCGACTTCGGCCAGCGGGCGCTTGGCAGCCGGCTTGTACTCCACCACGCGGCCAGCGACCAGCGTCGACGGTGCGGCTTCGATCGCCAGTGTGTTGCGCTTGTTTTTCAGCGTGTCCTGCGCAAACAGCGCCGACAGGAATTTGGCATTGTTGAACATCGCCGTGCCAAACGCCGGGTTTGGCGTGCGGCCCAGATTGTCGGCGGTTTCGATTTTCAGGCCCAGCTTGTCGGCTACCGGTTTCAGGCTGTCCGGCTGCTCTTCCACCATGTTGGTGAATTGCTCGGCCAGTTCGGAGTATTTCTTCGACATTTTCGCGGCTTTCAGTTCTGCCGCGATGGCATCCTTCGCTTCGGCCAAAGTTTTCTGGCTGGCAGGTTTGATGGCCGTGACTTTTACAATGTGGTAACCGTATTCCGATTGCACCACGTCGCTGACGTCGCCTGCCTTCAGCGCATACATGGCAGCGTCGACTGCTGGCGGCAGGTCGCTCTTCACGCCCTTCTGAAAGCTGCCAAGTTCGCCGCCCATCTCAGCCGAGCCGGTGTCTTGCGACTGTGCCTTGGCGATGTTCGCAAACTCGCCGGGCGCCTTGCGCACCTCGGCCAGGATGGCTTTGGCTTTTTGCATGGCGGTAGCAGCTTCCGCTGGCGTGGCGCTTTTTTTGCTGTTCACCAAAATGTGGCTGACCGAGCGCTCTTCCGGCGTGCCGAAGCGGGCCGGCGCCTTGTTGTACACATCAGCAATTTCTGCATCGGTGACGGACACCTGGCGCTCGACTGCCGCGGCGTTGAACACGACGTATTCGGCTTTTACGTGTTCCGGCACCATGAACATGCTGGCGTTCTTGTCGTAGAACGCCTTGACCATGGCGTCGGTGACTTTCACCTGGCCGATGTAGCTGGCGACCGGGAACAGCATTTCCTGCACGTCGCGCTGCTGGTCGCGCAGGTCGGACAGGCGCGTGGTGACGCTGCGCGGCACGATGGCAGTCGCCTGAACCGAGCCCGTTAACTGCTGCAGTGCCATCTGGCGGCGCGCATTCGCGTCGAACATGGTTGGCGTCATGCCTTGCGCAGCCAATGCCGCGGTGTACGTGGCGAGGTCGAACGTGCCATCGGCTTTTTTGAACTGGGGAATCGACTCGATCGCTTTGCGGATCGCATCGTCGCTGACAGCGAGGTGCTTGTCGGCGATCGTCTTTTGCAAGGTGCGCTCGGCAACCAACTGCTCCAGTACGGCGTGCTTGGCTTGCGGAGTCTCGAACTGCTTCTGGTCGAACTGCGGACCCATCTGCGCGCGCGCCTGGTCAATCTGGCGGCGCTGCGCTTCATCCCACTCTTGCTGGGTAATGGACTTGCCGGCGACAGTCGCGACGCCGGCGCCTTTATCGCCGCCATTATCGTAACTGGACACGCCCACCAGGACGAACGACGGGACGATAATAATCGCCAGCAAAATCTGCATCAGGCGCTGGTGCTTACGGATGTATTCAAACATGGTGGGCCAATTCGATTTGAAAAATTAATCAAAAAAAAAGGCGAACTCAGGTTCGCCTTTTCTTCATTACTTTATGCTGGCGGAGCGGACGGGACTCGTCAACATTACGCTGACCGCTGAATCGCTTGCAAGCGATTCCCTTCGATTCCCAACCGCATTGCCCGCAGGGGCAATGCTTTCCGTACATGTATGCTGGCGGAGCGGACGGGACTCGAACCCGCGACCTCCGACGTGACAGGCCGGCATTCTAACCAACTGAACTACCACTCCTAATTGTGCTTCCAGTATGCGTGCTTCAAAGCATATAGATTGGACTCGCCGACGTGCCGCCGGTCGCAATTTCGCTTGCAAGCGAAACCCTTCTCGTCCCAAACCGTATTGCCCGCAGGGGCAATACTTTTGTATCTATATTCTGGCGGAGCGGACGGGACTCGAACCCGCGACCTCCGACGTGACAGGCCGGCATTCTAACCAACTGAACTACCACTCCAGAAACACGACAACACATAATGGCGGTGCTTTGCCGATCATGCTTCCGGTGCTTGTCACCGCACCGAAGGCAATTAGTTTACTGCATCTTTAAGCGCTTTACCAGCCTTAAATTTCGGTACCCGTGCAGCCTTGATCTTGATGGCTTCCTTGGTACGTGGATCGGTACCGGTACGCTCGGCGCGATCGCCGACCGTGAAGGTTCCAAAACCCACCAGTGTCACGCTGTCATTGTTTTTCAGTGTCGTGGTGACGGCATTGAGCATGGCGTCGAGTGCGCGTGTCGCGGAAGCCTTGGTAATATCCGCCGACTTTGCGATTTCTTCAATTAATTCTGCCTTGTTCACTCTTGTCCTCGTTCAGGTATTCGATGGCGCTTGCGCCAACATTATAAAAACTCAAGGGCGTATTAAACAAGCGGGGGTGATTTCTGTCAAGAAAGTTCAATCGAGCGACTGTTCTATACGCCAAAAAAAACAGGCGCCGCAGCGCCTGTTTCAGGAGTAAAACCGCTTAGTGTTTCACGACATCCGCCACTGGCGGCTGGACTGCCGCTGCAACCACTGGCAACGCCTCCACCACTGGTTCCGGTGCGCGTTCCAGCGCAATTTCCAGTACCTTGTCGATCCAGCGCACCGGTACGATCTCCAGCTTGTTCTTGACGTTGTCAGGAATTTCAGCCAGGTCCTTGACGTTCTGCTCAGGGATCAACACGGTCTTGATGCCACCGCGATGCGCTGCCAGCAGCTTCTCTTTCAAGCCACCGATCGGCAACACCTCGCCGCGCAGCGTAATTTCGCCAGTCATGGCCACATCGCCACGCACTGCGATACCGGTGAGCGCCGACACCATCGCCACTGTCATCGCAGCGCCCGCCGATGGACCGTCTTTCGGCGTGGCACCTTCCGGCACGTGAATGTGGATATCGGTTTTTTCGAACGCCTCGTTCTTGATGCCGAGGCGCGCAGCACGGCTACGTACCACCGTGCGGGCCGCATCGATCGATTCCTTCATCACATCGCCCAGCGTACCGGTACGGATGATTGCACCCTTGCCTGGCACCTGCACGGCCTCGATAGTCAGCAGGTCACCGCCCACTTCGGTCCATGCAAGCCCCACCACCTGGCCAACCTGGTTTTCTTTTTCAGCCACGCCGAAATCGTAACGGCGCACGCCCAGGAATTTATCCAGGTTGCTGCCGTCGACCGTGACGGTTTTCTGTGTCTTGGTCAGCAGCAGCATCTTGACGACTTTGCGGCAAATTTTAGACACTTCGCGTTCCAGCGAACGTACGCCAGCTTCGCGGGTGTAGTAACGGATGATGTCGCGCAGCGCGCTTTCGTCGACGACAATTTCGCCATCCTTCAAACCGTTCGCTTTGATCTGCTTCGGCAGCAGATAGCGCTGCGCGATGCTGGTTTTCTCATCTTCGGTGTAACCCGACAGGCGAATCACTTCCATGCGGTCCAGCAGCGCAGGCGGGATATTGAACGAATTCGACGTCGCCACGAACATCACGTCAGACAAGTCGAAATCGACTTCGATGTAATGGTCAGAGAACGTGTGGTTCTGTTCCGGGTCCAGCACTTCCAGCAACGCCGACGAAGGATCGCCGCGGAAATCTGCACCCATCTTGTCGATTTCATCGAGCAGGAACAGCGGGTTGCGCACGCCGACTTTCGCCAGCGATTGCAGCACTTTGCCCGGCATCGAGCCGATGTACGTGCGGCGATGACCGCGGATCTCGGCTTCGTCACGCACGCCACCCAATGCCATGCGCACGAACTTGCGGTTCGTCGCTTTGGCAATCGACTGGCCCAGCGACGTTTTACCGACGCCCGGAGGACCGACGAAGCACAGAATAGGCGCTTTCAATTTGTCCACACGCTGCTGCACCGCGAGGTATTCCATGATGCGTTCTTTGACCTTTTCCAGGCCAAAGTGGTCGTCGTCGAGTACTTTCTCGGCGTTCGCCAGATCATTGTTCACCTTGGATTTTTTCTTCCATGGCAAGCCGACCAGCGTATCGATGTAATTGCGCACCACCGTGGCTTCGGCAGACATCGGCGACATCAGCTTCAGTTTTTTCAGCTCGGCGGTAGCCTTGTCGAGGGCTTCCTTCGGCATCTTGGCGGCGACGACTTTCTTCTCGAGTTCGTCGATGTCGGCACCATCTTCGCCTTCACCCAGTTCTTTCTGGATAGCCTTTACTTGCTCATTCAGGTAGTACTCGCGCTGCGATTTTTCCATCTGGCGCTTGACGCGGCCGCGGATACGCTTTTCCACCTGCAGAATGTCGAGCTCGCCTTCCAGCTGGCCGAGCAGATGCTCGAGGCGCTTGGCGACGTTGAAAATTTCCAGAATCACCTGCTTCTGCTCAAGCTTCAACGGCAGATGTGCGGCGACCGTGTCGGCCAGGCGACCGGCGTCGTCGATGCCTGCCAGCGATGCGAGGATTTCCGGCGGAATCTTTTTATTCAGTTTGACGTATTGATCGAACTGCTGAACGATTGCACGGCGCATTGCCTCGACTTCGGAATCGTCACCGGTTTCGGAATCGACTGGCGTCAGGTTGGCAATAAAATGCGTCGGCGAGTCGGTGATGCTGTTGATGCGCGCACGCTGGGCGCCTTCGACCAGCACCTTGACGGTACCGTCCGGCAGTTTCAGCATTTGCAGAATGTTGGCGACGCAACCGATCTCGTAGATATCGTCTGCCGATGGCTCATCCTTGGCGGCAGCTTTCTGCGCAGCCAGCATGATGCTTTTGCCCTGCTCCATCGCAGCTTCAAGTGCCTTGATCGATTTTGGACGACCGACAAACAGTGGGATCACCATATGCGGGAACACGACCACGTCGCGTAACGGCAGAAGTGGCAGAGTCGTTTGCTCGGTTAATTTGGAAGTTGTCATGGCATACCTTATAGAGAACGTGTTGACGATATTGGGAGCCGCTTGACCGTTCACAAGGTCAGACTGCAAAAATATTTCTACAAGTTACGAATAATGAACAGAAACCCTGTTCGACGCATGGTAATAACTTGCCGCAAATATCATCAGAAACAACAAGATTAACAACATATCAAATAAAAAAAGCCACTGCACAGCTTGCGCTGCGAGTGGCTTTTCGATTGAAGCCGAGTTTCTCTTATTGTCGTAAATTGTACCGCCAAGAATTGAAATAACCAGCTATTTTGTTGCGTGCAAGCGGCACTATCTTAGTTTTCGCCCGAAACTTTTGCTGGTTCGCTGTAAATCAATAACGGTTTAGCACCATTCGTGATCGTATTTTCATCGATTACCACCTTGATGACGTTTTGCTGATTCGGCAAGTCGTACATGACGTCCAGCAGCGCGTGCTCGAGAATTGACCGCAGACCGCGTGCGCCCGTTTTACGCGCCAATGCCTTGCGGGCAATAGCGTGCATGGCAGCCGGACGAATTTCCAGTTCAGCGCCTTCCATCTCGAGCAGTTTCGAATACTGCTTGATCAGCGCATTCTTTGGCTCGACCAGAATCTGGATCAGCGCTTCTTCCGTCAATTCGGCCAGCGTGGCCACCACCGGCAAACGACCGACCAGCTCTGGAATCAGGCCGAATTTGATCAGGTCTTCCGGTTCTGCTTCGAGCAAAATATCGCTGCTCGAGCGCTGGCTCTGGCTTTATACCGTGGCGCCGAAACCAATACCGCTTTTTTCCGAACGGTTCTGGATAATTTTCACCAAACCGTCGAACGCGCCACCACAAATAAACATGATGTTGGTCGTGTCGATCTGGATGAAATCCTGGTTCGGGTGCTTGCGCCCGCCCTGTGGCGGTACCGAGGCCATCGTGCCCTCGATCAGTTTCAACAGCGCTTGCTGAACGCCCTCACCGGACACGTCGCGCGTGATCGCCGGACCGTCCGTGTTCATTTGCGACGAGTGTATC
>JALYUM010000108.1 GCA_030853745.1 Pseudomonadota bacterium
TCACCTGGCCATGCACAGCGTTTCCTGTCGGCTCATGGCCCTATTAACAATGCCTTCCGGTGCCAGCGTAACCAGCTGTCGGCGCAGCAGTATCGTCACGTCCGCACTCAAGCATTCTTACTCTGGAACCAGGTAACCGATGTAGCGATGAACGGTTAATTTACAGCATCCCAAGGTCTCAAGACAGCCAGATCGAGCCCATAGCGTTATACACATCTTTTTCTGAAGAAAACCCGTTTTGCCCGAATGGGTGCTTTTCATCAGGTTTTGCCAAAACTTTAGGAAAAATTTCAGTGATTTGACTCGAAACGCCACAGCGCGGTAGCCAGCACGTGCGGCAGAAGCAGGGGCGATGCGCTGCCAAGCTGTTGATTTTATTGCCGAAAAAAGATGTGTATAACGATATGGATCGAGCCGACTTACCCCTAGTTCCGCCTTCGATTCAGCAGGTTGACAGTACCTATAAAAGTACTGCATCCAGCTGCTCTAGGGAAAACGGTTTTAACAAGACTTTTCCATTCACCTGGCTCGGCATCAGGTTGCGTCCTGTCGAAAATACAATGCGCAGATTGGCAAACCTCTCGCGCGCCAGCTGAGCCAGTTCGAGCCCTGACTGACCCGGCAAAGTGACGTCGGTAAGCAAGATATCATCCCCCTGCAGCGCCTCCAGCACGCCTACCGCCGATGGGAAGCTTAGGATCGTGTAGCCCAGAATGAGCAGCAGCTCTCCCAGCATCTGGCGCGCGTCCTCGTTGTCCTCAACCACTACAACCCGCTGCGCTGCTGCTGCGTTGGAAGCCGGTAAGACCGGCTCGCGCCCATCAAACATTTGCCGCACTTTTCGCGCCAGGTCCGCGCGGCGATACGGTTTGCTGAGCAGTTCGACGCCCTCGTCGAGGCGCCCCGCGTGCACGATGGCGTTCTGCGTGTACCCGGAAGTGAACAGCACAGCGATGCCTGGCACAAGGTGTCGAGCGTGACGCGCTAGTTCAGGGCTGCGCAGCTTACCAGGCATGACGACATCGGTGAACATGAGATCCGGCTTGATACCGCCTTCAAGCATCGCCAGCGCCGATTCGGCATCGTAGGCGCTGAGCACCGCGTAGCCAAGGCCCTTGAGCATGTCGACGACGCTGATACGGACGGCGGCGTCATCTTCCACCACCAGGATGGTCTCGCTGCCGCCCGGCGCGTAGGTGCCGCCTGGCTGCGCCATCGGGTGCGCCGCCTCCAAGCAACGCGGCAGATAAATGCGCACCGTGGTGCCCTCTCCCGGCTCGCTGTAGATATCGATATGGCCGCCACTCTGCTTGACGAAGCCGTAGGCCATCGACAGCCCCAAGCCAGTACCCTCTCCCTCACGCTTGGTCGTATAAAACGGCTCGAAGGCGTGCCGCAGCACCTCTGCGCTCATGCCGGCGCCGGTGTCGGATACCGCCAGCAGCACGTACTGGCCCGCCTGCAGCTCAGTATGCGCCGCCACGTAGGTGGCGTCCAGTTCGACGTTGGCTAGGTCGATAGTGAGTGCGCCACGCGCGGACATGGCGTCGCGCGAGTTGATTGCTAGGTTGAGGATGACATTTTCCAGCTGATGGCGGTCGATCAGCGTATTCCACAAATCTGGTCCCGCGTCGATGTGGACATCGATCGCTTCGCCAAGCGCGCGCGCCAGTAGCTCCTGCATATCGCGCACGATGATCGCGACGTCGGTCGGCACCGGCTGCAATGGCTGTCGCCGGGCGAAGGCAAGCAGTTGGGCCGACAGTCGCGCGGCACGTTCCACCGCCGTAGTCGAAGAGTCGATTCGCTGGAGAAGAGAGGCCGGCATCCCGTGTTCAAGGCTCATCAGATCGAGATTGCTGCCGATGACCTGCAAAATATTATTGAAATCGTGCGCCACGCCGCCCGTAAGTTTGCCAATCGCTTCCAGCTTTTGCGACTGCTGCAACGCCAAGTTGGCGATATTCAGATCGTTGGTTCTCTGCGTGACCAGGTCTTCCAATTCGGCCTGATGGGTCAGCAGGCCGTCCTGGAGCAGTTTTTGTTCAGTGACGTCCTGGCCCTGGCAAAAAATCCCAGCGACCTGTCCAGCCTCGTCGCGCCACGGCTGATACACGAAATCAATGTAACGCTCACGCAGCACGCCGTTGGCGTCGCGCGCGACCACCCGTTGCCCCTTGCCGATATACGGCTCGCCGCTGACATAGACTTGGTCGCGCAGCGCTACGAAAGGTTGGTCCGCCAGCTCGGGCAACATGGCGGCCACAGATTCGTGTTTGTGCACGCGTTCGCCGAACAGGGTGACGTAGGCGCGATTGGCAATGTCGAACACGTGCCCAGGGCCGACGGTGACGGCAATAAAACCGGGCGCCATCTCGAACATTTTAAACAGCTGGCGTCGGCGCGCCTCGATTTTTTCGGTCATTTCGGCCGCCATCCGCCGCTCGCGCTCACGCTCTAGGTCCTGTTTTCTCTGGCGCTCGGTGCTGTCGCGGATCACCAGGGACACGCCGATCAGGCGCTCCGCATCATCGCGCACGCCGGACACACCGAACTCCATCTGCACCGCGCCGGCAGTGGTCTCATGGCGGCTTTCCACATTCAGCCCCGACGCGCCCGCCAGCGCCGCATGCACAGCAGCCCCCAACGCATCGCTCCAGAATGGCAGAGAAGGTGCCGTCATACTGAAGGCGCGTCGCCGTGTTATGTCCCATTGGCGCGCGGCGCTGTCGTTCCACTGGATGATGTGCAAGGCAGCGTCGAGGCCGACGATACCGTCCGGCGTCTGCGCCAAAAAATTCGACAGGTAGTAGCTGGCTGCCGACAAGCGCTGAAACTGCGTGTCGTCGATCTGGCGTGATTCGCTCGCTTTGGCCAGTTTGCTGTTCGCCTTGTCAAGGGTGGTGCGCAAGCGCGCGCGGCGCAGGGCGTTGCGCAGGCCAGCCTCGAGCACCGCCTGCAATTGCAGGTCTCCTTCGGACAGAGCGCTCCACTGTGGGCCTATCATCGGCGCCCGCGCCAGCAGCGCGCGCAGGGCGTCGTAATTGCGCGCTGCCGCCACGAAAACCAGCTCGCACGCATGCCAGCGAGCCCGCGCCGCCCGTGCAAGGGCCAGTGGCTGCGTCGTTGCCGGGCCAAAGACGATGACAGCTGGTTCGGCTCCGGTATCGTCGGTGCCCAGAGCCGCGGTAAGGCGGGCTTGCAATGCCTCCTGGCCGAGCGTCGTCACGGCGTATGCCTGGTTTTTCAGCGGCGCCGCTGCCATGCCGACAAAGACAATCAAGGCATCCATCCGGACCTACAGCAAGGGCATGCCGAGCAGGCTGCGACCGACCCATAATTTCAGCAGATTTGTGGTGGGCGACATCACGTGACTGGCGCGCGCATCTCGCAGAATCTGCGCCACCCGGCTGTTGTCACGGTAGGCGGCGCCGCCGCAGATGGTCATCGCCTCGTTAGCGAGGAGAACGGCGGTGTCGCCCGCATCGGCCTTACAGGCCAAAATAAACGGCAGCGCATCGGCGTCTCCGGCATCACCGCGCCGCGCCGCCTCGAACACCAGAGCACGGGTTTTTTCGACAGCGATCCACATCTCCGCGTACTTGGTCTGCAGCCCCTCAACCTCGCGCAGCGAGCTGCCCGAATGAGAATAGCGCCGATGGCGCAACTGCGCCCCGGCCGCATCAAGCGCGCTTTGCGCTACGCCAAGATATGTGCCCGCCATTGCCATCAGGAAGTAAGGCGCTACCACTTCGAATACATACCAGACCTCGTCGCCATCTTCGCCCAAGAGATTGGTCGCCGGCACTTTCGCACCATGCAAGTTCAAGCCGCGCGAGCTGTTGCCGCGCATGCCGAAACCATCCCACTGCGTCAGCCACTCTAAATCGGGTGTGGCTGCATCGACGATTAAGCAGCTGAAATCGCCTGCTTCGGCTTCACTCGATGCCGCACAGGTCGAAACTACGTACGAGTCGGCTTTGCCACCATTGGTCACAAACTGTTTGGTGCCAGAGATCGAAAAATGGCGCCCGTCAACGCTTTTGGTCAGCAGCGTCTCCGGCAAATAGAAGTGTGCTCCGGTACCCGTTTCCGACAGGGCCAGCGTGGTGATATGCCTCCCCTCGGCAATCGGCCGCAGGTAGGCCTCTTCATGCTGCGGCGTCGCCTTGGCCGCAATTACTGCCGTGCCGACGCAATGCATGCCGAAGCACAGGGCCGACGAAGGACAAGCGCGTCCGATCAACTCTGTCATCTTCGCCAGCGCTAACAGGCCCTCGCCGTGACCACCGAGACGAGCAGGTACCTGCAAGCCGGTCAATCCCGCCTCGGCAAACGCCCGCATCGAATGCTCGGGCCAGCTGGCGTTGCGATCGACCTCCTGCGCCATCGGGTACACAACGGCATCGACGATGCGGTTGGCGGTATCAAGCAGGGTCCGCAGGGAGGAAGAGGAAATGGGCATCGAGACGTTGTGATGTTGATTCTGGGTAAGGATAATACAGCTGACGGTGACGTAGATGGCGCGCGATTGGGGGCAAGATCTGAATTCGACGCTAGGATTCTCGCACGCCCCGCGCGGTACTAGCGGCCGCGCGAGCGGTCGCCGCGCAGGTTCAAGGAGCGCGGGAGCTTGACGGTGAACACGGTGCCTGCGCGAACGCTGGACTCCACGTGGATCGAGCCTCCATGGGAGACTGTGATCTCACGCGCGATGAATAGCCCCAATCCAAGACTGGTGGACGTAGGCCCCTTCTGATCAACGGAGACGGAAAGCTGGACCATGGGGTCAAAAATAGCCCGCAGCGACTCGGGCGGTATCTCGCGCCCGAAATTCGTGACCGTGACGGCCATCTCGGTTTTGCTCCCTTTGACGGCGAGAGTGACTGGCTTCTTCCCGCTGCGGTATTGTGCGGCGTTGTTAAGAAGGTTTGAAAACACTTGTGAGAGGCGCGGACCGTCGAAATCACCAATAGTCTCGCCATCGCGTTTGAGTGCAAAGTCGCAGTCGGGATGCGCCGTTTGAGCCTCCTCCACCGCGCTTTTGCAGATGTCGGCCAGGTCTGCCAAAACGGGTATCACGGGCATTTTCCCGCCTAGTTCTGTCCGCGCGTATTCGAGCAAGTCGTTCACCATGGTCGTCATCGCCGCGGCGCTGCGCTTCACTCGGGAGCCGATTTGAGCCGTGCGCTCGGTCCCCTCCCCTTCCCGGGTCAAAAACATGCCCGCCATCGCCATGGTTGCAAGAGGGCTGCGGAGGTCATGGCCAAGAATCGCTAGAAACGTGTCCCGAGCTCGATCGGTCTTTTGAGCGTATTGAATAGCCGATTCTTGCAGGGCTTGGTCTATCCCCTCGTGAAACCGGGCCAAGTCGGCGGCGGTAGCCTTAGTCACCGATCGGATATTCGGCAACCAGAGGCGCAAAACGCTCGCCCTTAGCGCCCGGTATTCTGCCGTGAGCTGCGGAAGAGTAAAGCCGCTTGCTTGGCGGCCGGCTCCGTGGGCTGACGCCGGCGTCTCGTCGCCGATCATCACGGATACTTGCCCAATCGATTTTTCTTTCTTTTGCTTAGACGTCTGCGCTGAGTTCAGATCTGCAGCGATTGTCGACAGGATCTCGCGAGCGTGGTCGCGGAGCTCGACGGAGGAAATGTCTATGGCGGCTGGGCGCAGAGTGGACGCGAACGAGACAAACTCGACGACAATTTCGTCCATGTGCGTGGCGATAAAATCGGCAAGTTTCATCATTACTTTCGCTGGTGAATTAATAGGTCACCTTACGCTTGAAAAATGAAACTGAGTGTTCGCTAGAATGCTCTTCGCACATGCAGATTTTACTTTGTCAAGTTGTGCTACGCCTCAACCTGGCGTCAGGCATGCGCCTCCAAGGGCGTCAAGGTAGGGCCGATTAAGTCATTTTCTGACACTCTCGGGTCATCTCCTATGACCTCAACCTGACAGGTCCAGTCCTTAACCCGGGTTTACGTTCCGTTGCACCTGGAACCCCTAGACAGTAATGGGCAGGAAATTGCGCCGTTGCGGGAAAGGATTGGACACGAAATCTTCCGAGAACGAAATAGTGGGGCTGAACGCCGCAAGAATATTTGTCATAACAACGCTCGCACATTTCCGTTCCTCTTCCGTCGGATCGCCATCGAACTCGAACCGCCCGCGCAGCTTCCCACCGTCAGTGATATCAAACGACACGGATCTCAGGCGTGGCGGAACTTCATCCAGCAAGGCGCGCTGCGCCGCGAGACGAACTTCAGATTCCGCTGGAAACGCTGTTGTTTGCATGACCGATGGCTCGCATGGGTGGTGATGTCCGCTTTTGGCCGAACCCGGCCCATCGGCTCAGCATAGCAGGTTGTCAGGATGAAAATCCAGCCGCAGCCGCGACAGGCCGGAAACGACCCAAAGCAGCCGCTCGGTATAGGAATAACGTAGACGCTAGAAAATCTGGACAAACGGCTGCGTCCACTCCTCGTCGGCAAAGTTGATGATACGGAGGTGCTTGGCATTCGTGCGCTGAACTCAGTGCCGAAGCATAGCGTTTTTCAGCCACTGCGTCGCTGCAGCGGGCGGCAGCGAGCGTGAGAACAAATAACCCTGCATGCATTGGCAATGCGCCGCTTGCAGAAAGTCAGCCTGATCGGTCGTTTCAACCCCTTCTGCCGTCACATCGATGTGCAATG
>JALYUM010000116.1 GCA_030853745.1 Pseudomonadota bacterium
GACGTTCAAGGCACGCGTCCCGCGCCGCGCGCTTAGTTCACAGCGCCGGTGTCGAACACCACCTTGCCGCCGACAACTGTCTGCAGCACCTTCACGTTGGCGATATCCTCCGCGGGAATCGTGAAAAAATTCCGGTCGAGGACAATAAAATCGGCCAGTTTTCCCACTTCCAGCGACCCGGTCTGCGTTTCCTGGCGCAGCGTGTACGCGGCGTTGAGCGTGATCGCCCGCAGCACCGCCGCACGCGGCATGCCTGGTTGCGCTGTCAACGTGCCGGCATACTCCGGCCCCGCATCCGGCGCCGCAGTGCGGGTAACGCCCACCTTCAGCGCGAACCATGCGTCGAGCGGATCGACCGGCCAGTCGCTGCCGTACGCGATGCGCGCACCGGCATTGCGCAGCAGCGCCTGCGGTTCGACGATGGCATAGCGCGCCGGCCCGAAATAATCCTGCAATGCGCCCACCGTATCGGGCGCCGGCTTGGCCCACTGGAACGACAGCACCGGCGTCACATCAAGCTGCGCGAAGCGGGGATAGTCGTCGGGATCGACGATTTCATCGTGCGCCAGCGCCGGGCGCACGCGCTTGCCAGCCGCTGTGGTGCGCAGGCGGGCGATCGCGTCGAGCGACGTGCGCACCGCGCGGTCGCCGTCGACGTGGAGATGCGGGTCGATCTGCGCCCGGGCCAGGCGGGTCAATATGTCTTCCAGCGCAGATTGCGTAAAGTACGTGGCCGGGCCGTTGCTGGGGCCGGGCTGCCAGTCCGGCTTGTCAAGCGTGCCCTGGTTGACCAGGTAAGGCGCCAGCATCGCGCCGGTAAATGCCGGGGCAGCGATGACGCCATCCATGAATAATTTCGCGTGGCGCACCTGCATCGATGGCGCGACGCGCGTCGGCCCCTGGTCGAACTGCTTCTTTTGCCGCAAAAGATCGGCAACCGCGCTGGCCGGTGTAGCGCCTTTGTCGAGATCGATCAGCACCGCGAAATGCGCGCGCGCCGTCAGTTTGCCCTGGCGCTGCAGCGTGGTGAATGCCGTCATGGTTTCGGGGTCGGTCCAGGCATCGAGGAAGCTGGTGATGCCTTGCCTGCGCATCGCGTCCAGTGCGGCAGTCGATGCGGCCAGGTTCTCGGCCACGGTGAGCGGCGGCAGCAGGTTCATGGCAAGGTCCTGGGCCGCATCTTCGAGCAAGCCGGTCGCCTGCCCGGCCGCATTGCGCACGATCTTGCCGCCGGCCGGGTCCACGGTATCCCGCGCGATCTGCGCGACTGCTATCCCTTTTGTATTCAGCTGCGCCGAGTGGCCGAACGATGAGCGGACGATGATCGGGCGCGAAGTTTTCAGTGCATCGAGCGTGGCGGCGCTGGTGGCCACGCCATCGGGCAGCATCCCTTGCTGGAACCAGTTGACGACCACCAGCCAGCGCTCCGGCCCGCTTTTTGTGTCGGCATCGAGGCACGCCTGGATGCGCGCCTGAAACTGCGGCACCGTCAGCGGTACGTAATCGAGGCTGCAATTGAGCAGGCGGCTGCCGCCCGATTGCGGATGCATGTGCGCATCGACCAGGCCCGGCATCAGCATGCGGCCGTGCAGGTCGATCACGCGGGTTTTGCTACTGGCGAATGCGGCTGCACCGGCGTCGGCGCCGACATACACGATGCGGCCGGCGCGCACGGCCAGCGCCTGCTGCACGCTGTCGCTGGCATCCACGGTGTAGATGCTGCCGTTGCGGTAGATTACGTCGGCAGGCGGTGGGGCGGCAGCGGCGTGCAGCGCAGCCGATACGAGGACAACGAACAGGACACGGCGCATGGTGCTCCTCAACTTCACGCCGGTTTGTCGAGCTCGGCATCGATTGCCGCCAGCAGTGCGGCATCGTCCGGCGCCACGTCGGGATTGAAGCGCGCCACCACGGCGCCGTTACGGCCAATCAGGAATTTCTCGAAATTCCACAGCACCTCGGTCGCGCCATTGCGCTTGAGGCCATAACCGGCCAGCCTGGTTTCAAAAGCGCCGGCATGCGTATCGATGGCTTGCGGCGCGGCTGCGGTCAACGCTTCGTACAGTGCATGCTGACCCGGCCCCTTGACGACCAGCTTTTGCGCCAGCGGAAACGAGACACCGAAATTGCGCGTGCAAAACGTGGCGATTTCGTCGTTGCTGCCCGGTTCCTGGGCGCCGAATTCATTGGCGGGAAAGCCAATCACCACCAGGCCGGCAGCCTGCTTTTCGGTAAATAATTTTTCCAGGCCCGCGTATTGTGGCGTCAGGCCGCATTGCGACGCAACGTTGACCAGCAGGCGCACGCTGCCAGCGTAAGCGGCCAGGCTGGTGCTGCTGCCGTCCATGCCGGTGAAAGGGATTTGCTCGATCGATGTGGTCATTGTGCCTCCGTGAGTAAGTAAAACCGCCAGCTTACAGTCGCGCGCGAAATGCTGCTCGCTGGTTCGCTGGTTCGCTGGTTCGCTGGTTCGCTGGTTCGCATGCTCTCACTGGAGCGACGGCGCAGAGGCACGCCCGCGGCGCTAGCGCGGTTCGCCCTGGCGCAGCCGGTCGGCTTCACGCGGCGTCTGGCCCGGCTCGACCGGCGCCGACACCGCATTCGGCGGCTTCGGTGCCTCCCCGGGTGGCTTGCCGGTGGCCCGGATGGCGACCACGCGGTTCAGCATGTCGAACCAGAACGGTGCGCCAAGCGATGCCGCGAGTGCGGTCAGGATCCAGCCGAGGCCGTGCTGCAGCAACAGCTTCCGGAAAGCGGGGCCCGACTGCGGCAGCGCCTGGCCGTTGTCTTGTTCCGCCTGGCTTCCCCCAACCACCCATCCGAGCGGGAGCGCAGTTGTCGCCAGATTCTGCTGCACGGTGCGGAACCGCTGGTCTGGCGTCGGCGTCGGCGTCGGCGTCGGCGTGGCCACGGACGCAGGCGCAGGGACATCCTGCACAAACTGCGTGGCTTGCATGACGATCGCATCCCTCGCGCCGGACCAGGTTTGCAGGTGCCGGACAATCAGCAGCGTATCGACATTCAGCGCCACCGCCATCCCCAGTGACAGAATGGCGACGACAACCTGCGTGCGCCGTTTGTACCATCCGTTCACCCGGTCCATGCCGCTGTTGAACCAGACCTCGATGTTCTCCTTCATTTTCTCGGGATCGTTATGGGCGTCGTCGAACAGCGTCAGCAAAGCAGTGCGCAGATCGCCGACCGGCAAAGCTTCCAGCGTCTGGCGCAGATAAAGCGCCCGCATCCTGTCGATAAAGCGCAGGATAGTGGCGTAGGTCTGGTGCGGTGACTGCTGGTCCGCCACGACAAGGTAGCGCAGCAGGTCGGCGACAATTGCAGCGTCCAGGCGGTCCGCCCCCTGCTCCTGCGCGCGCCCTTGTTGAGGGCTTGCTGCTGTCTGCAGTTGCAGTGTGAAGGCCGCGGTGCCGATGCCGGTGCATGTCGCCGTGTCGACCAGCGCGCGCAACGCCCGGCGCGCCATGGCCACCGCGGTCTGGTCATGCTGAACAATGCTCATCAGCACATTGGCAAACGCGCGCGAGGGAATGTACGCCGGTCCGCGCCTGAACAGCGAGGGCGGTTCCTTGGCGGCGGCGCCGGAGATCAAGGGATGGGCGTACATCTGCTGCATCCAGTCGGTGCCAATCAGCCAGGCCAGGCCGCGCCCGAGGCAGCGCGCGCGTGACGACAACAGCGCCGCGAGCATTTCGTTGACGATGGTGACCAGCATGCTGACCAACAAAAATACAAAGATCAGGCCGATCGCTGTTTCCAGAAC
>JALYUM010000124.1 GCA_030853745.1 Pseudomonadota bacterium
GCGAACGCCCCACCGCATTTGCCGCCTGCTCGTGCGTGAATTGAAAATCCGAGATCAGCCGCGCGATGCCCTGTGCTTCTTCCAGCGGATTCAAATCTTCGCGCTGGATATTCTCGATCAGCGCCATCGCCGCTGCCGACTGGTCATCGACTTCGCGTACCAGCACCGGAATCACTTCCAGGCCAGCAATCTGCGCCGCACGGAAGCGGCGCTCGCCGGCGATGATTTCGTAACGCTGCGTGTTCCCGTCACTGTCCACCGGACGCACCAGTGCTGGCTGCATGATGCCCTGAGTTTTGATCGACGCCGCCAATTCGTTCAGTGCGCCTTCATCCATGCGCGTGCGCGGCTGGTATTTACCGGCCTGCAGCTGAGTCAGTGCCAGCGACGTCGGCAAGTCGGGTACGGCGGGCTCCATGTCGCTGCCGCCCAGTAATGCGTCGAGGCCGCGGCCCAGTCCCTTGAGTTTTTTGGTTGCCATGTTTTCGCTGAAGTTTGCTTACATTGTCTTGATGCGTTCAACCATCTCGGCGCCGAAAGCGATATACGCCTGCGCACCTTTCGAGGACGGATCGAACACCACACCAGGGATGCCATACGACGGCGCTTCGGCCAGCCGCACATTGCGCGGGATGATCGTTTTAAATACCTTGTCGCCGAAGTGCTGCTCGAGCTGGCCGGATACCTGCTGCGACAACGTCATGCGCGGATCGAACATCACCCGCAGCAGGCCGATGATTTTCAGGTCGGTATTCAGGTTGGCGTGCACCTTCTTGATGGTGTTGACCAGGTCCGACAAACCTTCCAGCGCGTAGTACTCGCATTGCATCGGGATGATCACACCATTCGCGGCGCACAAGCCGTTCAGCGTCAGCATCGACAACGCGGGCGGGCAGTCGATCAAAATAAAATCGTAGTCTTCCGCCACCAGCGCCAGCGCATCCTTCAGACGCCGCTCGCGCTTGTCCAGTGCCACCATCTCGACTTCAGCGCCGGCCAGCTCGCGGTTCGACGGCAGCACATCGAACCGCCCTGCCTCCGAGCGCATGCGTGCGCTGGCCACATCGGCCTCGCCCAGCAACACCTCGTATGTCGATCCCTTCAGCGCTGCCTTGTCGATCCCTGCACCCATCGTTGCATTACCCTGCGGGTCCAGGTCGACCAGCAGCACGCGCTGGTTCAGTTTCGCCAACCCCGCAGACAGGTTGACGCTGGTCGTGGTCTTGCCCACCCCGCCTTTTTGATTTGCCACACAAAATATTTTCGCCATGTATTATTTATTTGATAAACCGTTTATTTTATTAAAACCAACACTACAGTTTTAACTGTATAAATGATTTATTCGATTTATATTGTTTTCGAAATAAACACCAGATGGCGTTCGGCGTCCAGTTTTGGCACTTTTAATGGCCGTAATTCCGTGATTTGCCATGGGGCTGGTACCCGTTGTTGTTCGTCGCTGGCCGCCACTCCTTTCAATGCAATGAATTGCCCGCCCTCGGCCATCAGATGGTTTGACCAGTGGACAAAATCCGACAGGTCGGCAAATGCCCGTGACGTGATGACGTCGAACGGTTCTTTCACTTCCAGCTGCTCGACGCGCTTGGTGTAGACCGTGACGTTGGTGAGGTTTAATTCTGCTTTCACCTGCGTCAAAAACGCGGTCTTCTTGTGCACCGTGTCGATCAAGGCAACTTTCATGTCGGGCCGGCAGATGGCCAGCACCATGCCGGGCAAACCGCCGCCGGCACCGACATCCAGCACGTTCTTCGCTTCGGCAAACGCAGGTACGGCAGCGAGGGAATCGAGCAGATGGTGCGTCACCATCTGCATCGGATCGCGCAGCGACGTCAGGTTGTACACGGCATTCCATTTGAACAGCAGTGCCAGGTAATCCATCAGCTTGGCGATCTTCTCGCCAGACAAGTCGAGCTGCATTTCTTCGATGCTGTCGACCAGCACCTGCGCCAGCACGGCGCGGTCAAAATGCTTCATTGCGCCAGTTCCTCATTGAGTGTCGTAAAACCTTTTGCGCCACGCTTTTTCAGGTGCACCAGCAGCAGCGAAATGGCCGCGGGCGTGACACCCGAAATCCGCGATGCCTGGCCCAGCGTTTCCGGGCGCTGTTTGTCGAGCTTCTGACGTACTTCCACCGACAGTGCACCGATGTCCAGGTAATCGAATGCTTCAGGCAGTTTCAGATTTTCAAAGTGATCGTGACGTTCCACCTCCTTGGCCTGACGGTCGATATATCCGGCGTATTTCAACTGGATTTCAACTTGCTCCTTGACCGCTGCGTCTTCAACACCAGGGCCGGCCAATGCTGCACCTTCGATGCCCTGCATGCTCATCAAAGTGTCGTAAGCAACGCCAGGTCTTCGCAGCAGATCGGCCAGCGAATATTCGCGCTCGATCGGCTGGCCAACCACGCGTTCGGACTCGGCCGCGGCGAGAATGCGCGGGTTCACCCACGTGGAACGCAAGCGTTCCAGTTCGCGGGCGACAGCTTCACGCTTGGTCTCGAAGGCTGCCCACTGGGCGTCCCCAACACAACCGAGTTTGCGGCCAATTTCGGTCAGGCGCATGTCGGCATTGTCTTCACGCAGGCTGAGGCGATATTCCGCGCGGCTGGTGAACATGCGGTACGGTTCCATCACACCTTGCGTGGTGAGATCGTCGACCATCACGCCGAGATAGGCCTCGGCACGGCCCGGCGTCCAGGCATCTTTGCCTTGCGTTTGCAGTGCCGCATTGATACCAGCGAGCATCCCCTGCGCGGCTGCTTCTTCATAGCCAGTGGTACCATTGATCTGGCCTGCGAAGTACAGGCCACCAATTGCACGGGTTTCCAGCGACGCTTTTAATCCGCGCGGGTCGAAATAATCGTATTCGATGGCATAGCCGGGACGCAAAATAAACGCGTTTTCCATGCCCTTCATCGAGCGCACCAAGGCGATCTGCACATCGAATGGCAGACTGGTCGAGATGCCGTTCGGATAGAACTCATT
>JALYUM010000190.1 GCA_030853745.1 Pseudomonadota bacterium
GCGCCGAGCCGCTAAGGCTGCACAGGCTCCGGCCGGTGGGAATCGCTAGCAAAGAAGGATTAACAACAGCTTGCTTCACCGGCCAAGATAATTGACGCCGACCGGCCAAGATAGTTGACGCGAACCACACCTGCATGGTTTGCGAATTATCTCGATTCGGGCGCGATTTCGACCAACGCATCCGATACCTCGAAGCGTATCGAGGAGTATCTGATGGAGCAGCTGACAGCCATCTGGCTGGTGTTGTACTTTCTCAGTGCGCCAATGGGGCACCCATGGGAGCGCGTGCGCAGAATCGCCGACGAGCAAGGCGGGTATCCGGCGGGGGCCTGCATGACGAAAATGATCGGCGACGTCTATCGCCGTGCCAGGTTAGGATTTCTCGACGCCGAACAGATTATCAAGACACCGCCCGATCCGCATGTACTGGTTCTTTCCACTCATCCGTCCATTCTCGTGAAAGAATTACTGATCCGGCCAGACAAGCAAAAAATCACACCCGGTACGCTGCACCAGCTCGGCCGCTGCTATGCGATGTTCCAGCTCAGGCTGTACCTTGCGGAAGCCTACTCGGTGCGGTACGTTGTAACCCTGGCGGCTCTGCGGGAATGCTGGAACGCTTGCCCAGGCTTACCAGCGCTGAACACGCTTGAAGCAGCAACGAACATCACGACATGGCTGGCGAAAAATTTCCCGACAGGTAAGCCAGTATCAGGCCACGATGTCGTGATACATATTGGCCAGGCCGACCTTAAAATTTCACCTTGCGCACTGGGCTGGGAGACAGGCGTCTATGCGCTCGAGAGTGGCGCTGATGGCACGCGCTATGTCGGCAACCGCGTCAACAAGAAATTGCTGGTGTCGTTGCGCCACAGATTTCTCAATGAAGCGTCGACAGACAACGTCTCGCTGCTGGGATTGTCGGCTGAGGCACTACACAGCCGTCTGCAGTAGTTTGCGCTTTTTTGAAGCTACGCCGGAGATGTTGCCTACTTCCGCGTCCCCGCACTCGCATCCCGCGCCTGCCTGAACTCCGAATCCGCCGACCAGTTCGGCCACGCGCCCGAATTTGCCAGGTCGCGCCCAAGGTCGTACAACACTCCCAGATCACGCGCCATGCCGCCAAACGACCAGCGCGGGTCAAACTGGTCGGACGGCTGGTGATACGACTCGGCGGTGTACTTGTTCTTCGCCCCCTGCCCCGCCGCTACGCCACCATCGACCCAGTCATTACCCGATCCGAATGAGATCGCCGGCACGCCGCGCTTTGCCAGCGAAAAATGGTCGGAGCGGAAAAACTTGCCGGCTTCGGGTTGCGGGTCCGGTGTGTAGCTGACGCCGCGCGTCGCAAATTTCGCCGTCAACATGTCGAGCAGGTCCAGTTTTGCATTGCCCGAGATGGTGAAATTGCGGGCGACGCCTTCCGGGCTGAGGGCGTCCATATTGATCAGGCCAACGGTCTGGTCCAGCGGGTACAGTGGATTGCTGGCGTAGTATTCCGAACCCAGCAAACCCTTCTCCTCGGCAGTGACGGCGAGAAACAGCACGCTGCGGGCAGGTGCAGGTGCACGACCGTAAGTGCGCCCCAGCGCCAGCAACGCGGCCAGACCGGTGCCGTTGTCGACCGCGCCGTTGTAGATGGCGTCACTAGTCGCATCGGGCTGGCCGATGCCCAGGTGGTCCCAGTGCGCGCTGTACATGACAAACTGGTCCGGATGGACCGTACCGCGCCGGATCGCTGCCACGTTTTTGGAGGTGATGACACGCGCATCGACGGCGAAGCGCGTCGAGAACGTCACGCCGGTCAGCGCCACCGGCTGGAACGCGCGCAATGTTGCCTTCTCTTTGGCGGCATTGAAATCGAGGCCGGCACGCCTGAACAGGTCGACCGCCGCGTCGCGCTGCATCCACGCTTCCAATACGCTGTGCGCGCTGGCCGGGTCCTGGCGCGCAATGTCGTACATCACGTTGGTGTTGGAGTTCTTCACAGTCGCCCAGCCGTACGAGGCCGGCGCCGTTTCATGGACGATGATCGTGCCCAGTGCGCCGCGGCGGGCCATCTCGTCGTATTTATAGGTCCAGCGGCCGTAATACGTCATCGCCTTGCCGCCAAAGTCGCCTTCGCCACCATCGAAGTCGGGGTCGTTGATCAGAACGACGGCAATCTTGCCCTTCAAATCGACACCCTTGAAATCGTCCCAGCGACGCTCCGGCGCGCTGACACCGTAGCCGACAAACACCAGCGGCGCATTCGTAATGGCCACCTGCCTTGCACCGGTCATGGCTGCACGGATCGCAATCTGGTCGCCCTGCGTCCACGGGGTGCTGACCTTGCCGTCGCTGACGAACGTCGCCACCGGCCCCTTGATCTCGAAGCGGCCCAATGGCACATCCTGCGTCCACGCGCGCTTGCCCTTGACCAGATCGCCGGCGGGCTGCAAACCGGCTGCCTTGAACTGGGCAACCAGATACGCCAGCGTCTTCACTTCGCCAGGCGTGGCGACGGCGCGGCCTTCATAGGCATCGGACGACAGTACCTGCACGTCGTGCGCCAGGCGGCGGGCATCGAAGGATGGCGTATCTGCGGCGCCGGCAGCGCCTGACACAGCGAGAGCGGCGAAAAAAACAGCTGCATGGATTTTCAAGAAGTGCCTCCGGAGGGTCGTGATGGACGAGCAGAAATAGTACTTCTTTTCGCCAGCCATCGGCACAAATGGGCAGAAAGTGCCAAGGGCGCCGCAGCTGCCAAAAGACGGCAGGGTTTGGTTTACAATCGTGCCTTCTTTCACCAGTCTGCTTGCCGCCCTGCTTTGCCTGGCACGAGCGTGCCACCCCCGATGGTCGCCTACACTTCATTTGCCGCGTTTCTTTTTTGCGCCCTGGCCCTGGTCGTTCCAAGCGGTTCGTCATATGGCGCCGCGTTGCTGTTCCTCGGTGGCGCCGTCTTGCTGTGGCGGCGGCCGCCCCTCGGTTTGAAACGCGACGACCGCCTGCTGTGCTGGCTGTTTGCCGGCTATTTTTTACTGTACGCGTTTGAAAATGCGCTGCAGCACGCGGCCTTGCGCGACTACGATGCACCGGCGCGCTTTTTGCTGGCAGTGCCGGTCGTGCTGGTGCTGTGTGCGTGGCCGCCACGCGCGACAGCGTTCTGGGGCGGCGTGGGCGTAGGTGCCATCGGCGCCGGGATCTTTGCCTTGTTCCACCAGCAGACCGTGCGCCAGTTGACGTTTGGCGGCGTGACCAACCCGATCCAGTTCGGTAACATCAGCATCGTGCTGGGCATGCTGGCGCTGGCCGGAATTGGCTGGGCGCTGCAACAGCCGCGGCGCTTCTGGTGGACGGCGCTGCTGGCACTGGGGGCTGCGGGCGGCATCCTCGGCACCATTTTGTCGAACAGCCGCGGCAGCTGGCTGGCGCTGCCGGTATGCCTGTGCATTGTCGCCATCCACTACGCATTGACGCATGGACGACGCGTTCTGGTGATGGGCATCGGCGCCACGCTGGTGCTGATTGGCGGCTTGTACGCGCAGCCTCACTCCGAAGTGCGCCAGCGCAGCGACCTGGCCGAACAGGAAGTGCAGGCCTATCTGAACGGGCGCACCAACGACAGTTCCGGCACCTCGGTGGGCCAGCGCCTGGAAATGTGGCGCGTCGGCGCCACGTTGATTCCCGGCCACCTGCTGCTCGGCGTCGGCAAGCAGGGTTACCTCGACGGCAAGCAAGCGCTGATCGATGCCGGCAAGGCCAATCCTGCCATCGCGCCGCACACCCATCTGCACAACGACTACCTCGATGCGCTGGTCAAGCGCGGCGTGCCCGGGCTGCTGGCGACGCTGGCCGTCCTGTTCGCTCCGCTGTGGCTGTTTGGCCGCCACATTCGGGGGTCCGGGGCAGTCCAGCCGTATGCCGCGGCCGGTGTGCTGCTTTCTACCTGCTATATCGTGTTCGGCCTGACCCAGGCATTTTTTACGCATAACAACGGCGTCATGGTCTTCGCATTCTCGATGGCGATACTGTGGGCCTTGCTGCGCCAGCACCTTCCTCCCCCGATCCGCACGCCATGACCCACGATACAACGCCATTGATCCCTGCCGAACTGCTGGCCAGGTCGAAAAAAATTCTGTTCATCGCCCACCTGGCGCTGGGCGATTTCACTTATCTGCAAAACTGCTTTGCCGCGTTCAAGCGCGCTTACCCGCACCTCGACGTGCACATCTGGGTGGACGAAGTGCGCCGCACGGCCGATGAAAAGCAGTGGCCGCAGCTGGAAAAATATGCGCTCTACGACTGGCTGGCCGCCTGCCCGTTTTTCGGCAAGGTATACAGCAAGACGTACAGCCCGCCATTGTTCGACGCGTCGCTGCAGGAAGCGCGCGCCGAACAGTATCCGGTCGTGGTTTCGCTTGCGACGCTGCGCCCCCACATGTACGCCGGCATTGCGCGCAGCATTTCCCCCAACGGTTTCGTGATCGGCATGCGCGCGCCATTCAGCCTGCTGGCGCCGCATCACCTGCTGGCCTGGCGCAAGCTTGACGCCACGCTGTCGCCGAATCCCTTGCACGCGGTGCCGGGCCACCACATCAGCGATGTGTATGCCGACTGGTTTCGCGCGCTGACCGGCCTGCAGATTACGCCGACAGAGCGGCTGCCGTTCGTCATCATTCCAGACCAGTGGCAACGTGACGCCCGCGCGCGCCTGGCCAGCTGGGACTTTGCCGGAAAGGGTGGCCAGCTGGTGTTCGTCAATCCGTTCGCCAAGACCAAAAAACGCTGCTGGCCGCTCGAGCGCGTCGCGGAACTGATCGGCGCAATGCAGCAGCAAGACGACTGGAAGGATGCCCATTTCATCGTCAATGCCATGCCGCACGAATTGGCGCGGGCGCGTGAAGTGGTGTCGTCATATGGCCTCGCGCGCACCCAGTTTTTCAGCGCCACCGATAACTTTTTCCAGCTGCCGGCCATGCTGGCCGAGTGCGACCTGATCGTGTCGGTGGAAACTGCCGTCATGCACCTGGCCAACGCGGTGCACGTGCCGGTGGTGGCCCTGATGCGCCAGAAAAATCCGGAGTGGGTGCCGGTCGACCGCGAGGGCAGCATCGTGATCACGGCTGCGCGGCGCCGTGACTGGGTGAAAGAGATCCCGGTCAAGGCTGTCATGGATGCGCTCGCATGATGCCGGTCCAGATTGCGCCGGCAACCTCGAACGGGCGTCCCACCTTTCACGTGGCCTTTTGTGCCGACGATAATTATTGCCGCCCGATGGGTGCAACGATCGCGTCGATCCTCGCCAACAATCCGGGCCAGCATTTCACGTTTCACCTGCTGGCAATCGCGTTATCGGACGACAACGAGGCGCGCTTTACGCGTGTCGGCGACATGCCCAACGCCGCCACGCACATTCATCTGCTCGATGCAGCGTTGTTTGCCCCGTTTGCCAGTTTCCTCGGCCACTCGCATTACTCGCTGTCGATTTTTACGCGGCTGGTGATTCCCGAGGTGCTCAAGGGCCAGGCCGACCGCGTGCTGTACCTGGACGCCGACATCCTGTGCCTCGGTTCCCTCGACGCACTGATCACCATCGATTTCGACGGCAAATTGGCCGTCGTCGTGCCGGATGCGCCGGTCACCACGCGCCGCCGCGTGGCCGCCCTCGGCTTGCCGCACAACGAATATTTCAACGCCGGCGTCATGCTGATCAATATCGACCCGTGGATCGCGGCCGGCGCCACCGCGCAAGCCATCGACACGCTGGCCAATTCCACGCTCGACCTGCGTTTCAACGACCAGGATGCGCTGAACATCGTCCTCAACGGCCGCGCGCGCTATGTGGACCAGCGCTACAACACGCTGTACGACCTGATCCACGATCTACAAGTCACGCGTACCACGTTACGCGATATGAACGGCGCCGTGCTGGTGCACTTTGCCGGTTCGGTCAAACCGTGGGCCGCGTGGAGCGGGCACGACGCTGCACAACTGTTTGCCGGCTACCTGGTGCAGTCGCCATGGGGCGATCTGGCACTCGACGCAGCGCCGCGCAACACCAAGGAAATGCGCATGCATTCGCGCTTCCTGCTACGCCAGTGGAAGCCTGTACAGAGCCTGGCCTGGTACGTTCGCTACCTGCGCAAGCGGCGCCGCAAATAGCCGATCCGGTTTTATACTGATTGCGCGCAGGTCTCGCAATGTCACCGGAGAAGCAGATGAGCACGCCAATCAGCAAGACCGACGGCCCGGGCGCATTCAATGATGAGGTAGCCAACGCGGCAGCGCGGCTGCATCGGGAGCAAACCGAAGTCAACCAGGCGCTGGTGCAAAAAATTTTCCAGTGCACGCAGGCCGAGGAAGCGCTGCGCGTCTCCGAAAGCAATCTGCACGCCTTGCTGGCGGACCAGTTCAGCAAGCGCGAAGACGAGCGCCGCCGTATTGCGCAGGAAATCCACGATACGCTCGGCCAGAACCTGCTGGCGCTACGTCTGGACGCCTCCGCGCTGCACCAGCGTACCGGTCCGTCGCGCCTGCACAACCGGGTCCGCGCGGCGCTCGCCAATCTCGACGACACCATTGCATCCGTTAAACAATTGATTGCCGACCTGCGCCCATTCGAACTGGAACTGGGCCTGCAAGCGACGCTGGAATGGGAAATCAAGCGGTTCGAGCGCAGCACCGGTATTCGCTGCAGCGCCCCCAACCTGGCCGCGCTGCAGGATGTCGTCATCGACGAAGGCCAGTTGCTGACGCTGTATCGGGTCGTGCAGGAATGCCTTGGCAATATCGCCCAGCATGCCGGGGCCAGCAAGGTAGACGTGAATGTCCATGCGGACCAGCAACAGCTGACCATGTGCGTGATCGACAATGGCGTGGGCATCGGTCCGTCCCACACGCCGCGCTTCGGTTTGATGGGCATGCGGGAACGCCTGGTTGACGCCGGCGGAAGTTTTACGCTGGCGCAGTCAGCCCCGGCCGCGCCCTTCGGCACCGCAGTCACCATCACCATTCCGTTGGCCTGCGCAATTAAACACCACCAAATGTAACTGTCGGATAAAATGTTTATTTGCTAATAAAGTAACACTCCTTTATGCGTACAACATCAGATCAAGGCTGAGACTGCCAATGATAATCAAGGATGAGCTGCTGCTCTCGTTGATGGAGCCGCTCGCGTCCGACGGGGAAATGCCTTCGCCCGACGACATCGTCCTGATCTGGCTGAAGATCGTGCGCAAATTCACGCCGCTCATCGGCGCCACCAGCGTGCTGCTGATGCTCGAACGCAGCCTCGACACGCATGTGCGCAATTTCCCCTGGCTGCCTGCACTGACCTTGCCAATGCAGCCCGACGATGCCATAAAATCCCTGCGAACCAGTATGTCGGCGCATCCCGGCGAGGACATTCTGGGCGCACATCGCGCCATCCTGCATAGTTTTATCGATCTGATCACCACGCTGATCGGCACGCGCCTGACCCTGCAATTCTTGCGCGCGACGTTTCCGGCAAATGAAGCCAACAGCAATGCTGAGGAAACACCCCGATGACCGACAAACTCGACCTGACGCTATTGCAAACAGGCATCCCAGGACTGGGCACCATCCTGGGTGGCGGCTTGCCCGAGCTGTCGTTCAACATCATTGGCGGGGCGCCCGGCAGCGGCAAGACAACTTTCGCGCAGCAAATCATGTTTTCGCTGGCCACGCCCACCTGCAAGGCCCTGTTTTTTACCGCGATGGGCGAGCCGCCGGTCAAAATGCTGCGCTACCAGCAGCAATTCGACTTTTTCGACTTCGACAAAGTCGGCACTGCCATCAATTTCATCAGTCTGGCGCCGGCCGTCGAAACCGGCAACTACGGCGCCGTGCTGGCGCAAATTCGCGAAGAAGTGCGGGCGCATTCGCCGGCGCTGGTGTTCATCGATTCTTTCCGGTCGTTCGTCCAGGCTGCTCGCGGCGACCAGACCCAGGTGGCGGCGCTGCAGATCTTTGTGCAGCAACTCGTCACGCACATGACCGGCTGGAACGCCACCACGTTCCTGATCGGCGAATACGTGGCCAACGAAGCGGACCAGAATCCGATCTTTACAGTCGCCGATGGCATCATCTGGCTGCACCAGGATGTGCAGCGCAATGTCATGGCGCGCAAAATCCAGGTCGTCAAGATGCGCGGGCGGCGCCAGCACCCGGGCCTGCACTCCTTCCGCATCACCGACAGCGGCGTGGAGATTTTCCCACGCGTGATGGTCGCCAGCGAACCGACCGGGAGCGGCCTGGCGTCGCGCGCGCAGGCCGGACGTATTTCGGTGGGTGTGCCGGTGCTCGACGAGATGCTCGGTGGCGGCCTGCCGGCCGGTTATTCAATGCTGGTGGTGGGCCCGAGTGGCTCCGGAAAATCGTATCTGGCCACCGAATCGTGGCCGAAGGCGTACGCCAGAATGAAACCGCGATAGTGGCGCTGTTTGAAAAAACGCCAGGCCAGATGCTCAACAACAAGCTCGACCTGCTGGTACAGTCGGGCCACGTGACGCTGCTGAACATGCGCACGCTCGATCTGTCGGTCGATGAAACGCTGCACGAACTGGAACGCCTGATCGACAAGACCGGCGCCAGGCGCGTGGTGCTCGATTCACTGTCCGGCTTTGCACTGGCGCTGGCGCCGGAATTTCGCGAAGACTTCCGCGAGTCGCTGTACCGCGTGACCACGGTACTGAGCGAAAAAGGCGTGTCGCTGCTGATGACCAGCGAACTGGAAGACCGCGCCAACGAACTGCGTTTCAGCCCGATCGGCGGCGCGTTCCTGGTCGACGCCATCGTCATGCAGCGCTATGTGGAAGACGCATCCGAAATGCATACGGTCATTTCCGTGATCAAAGTACGCGGCAGCGGCCACAGTCGTCAGCTGCGCCAGTTCCGCATCACCGACGACGGCATCGAGATCGACGCCAGGCCGGCGCCCTTCAAAAACATGCTGCGCCTGGGCGACTAAGCGACAGGCGTTTCGGCGAACTGCAATCTGTACAAATTGGCGTACATGCCGCTGGCCGCCAGCAGTTCGGCATGCGTGCCCTGCTCCACGATGCGACCGTGCTCCAGCACCACGATGCGGTCGGCCCGCTCGATGGTCGACAAGCGGTGGGCGATGACCAGCGTGGTGCGGCCAGCCATCAAGGTGTCGAGCGCGGCTTGCACGGCGCGTTCCGACTCATTGTCCAGCGCCGACGTGGCCTCGTCGAGAATCAGGATGGGCGCGTCCTTGTAGATGGCCCGTGCAATGGCCACGCGCTGGCGCTGGCCGCCCGACAGGCGCATGCCGTTTTCGCCGATACGCGCCTGCAAACCTTCCGGCAGATTCGCCACCACGTCCGTCAAATGCGCAGCCTTCACTGCATTCGCCAGGCGCGCGTCATCGATTTTTTCGACGCCGTATGCGATGTTTGCGGCCAGCGTGTCGTCGAACAAAATCACGTTCTGGCTGACCATGGCCAGTTGCGCGCGCAGGCTGGTGAGCGCGATGTTGTGATAAGGCACGCCGTCCAGCAGCAGGCTGCCGGCTTGCGGATCGTAGAAGCGCGTCACCAGGTTCACGAACGTCGACTTGCCGCCACCCGACATGCCGACCAGCGCCACGGTCTGGCCGGGCAGCATGTCGAGCGTAATGTTGTTCAGTGCCGGCGCGTGCGTGTTCGGGTAGCTGAAGGTGACGTCCTGGAATTGCAGGTGCCCGCTGCTGCGGCCGAGTATCTGCGTGCCGGTGTCTGTTTCGACCGGCGAATCGATCATTTGAAACACGGTTTCGGCTGCGGCCATCCCGCGCTGCATCGGGCCATTCACTTCCGACAGCGATTTGAGTGGCGTCAGCAGCAGCAGCATCATGGTCACGAATGCCGAGAATTCACCTGCCGTCATATTCGACTGGATGGCCAGCACGATCACCAGCGATAAGGCGATGGCGGTGGAAATTTGTGTGATCGGCGTGGTGGCGGCAAAGGCCACTGTCGTGCGCTGCGAAAAGCCGCGTAACGCTTCGCTGCGCGCACCGAAGCGGCGCCGTTCGTAGTCTTCACCAGAAAACACGCGGATCACCTGATGACCGCGCGCGGCTTCATCGACGACCTGGGTCATTTCCTGCGTCACGCGCTGGTTTTCACGGTTCAAATTGCGCAGACGCTTAGTAGTGGTGCGCACGATCACCGCCGTCAGCGGCACCACCACCAGCGCGACCAAAGTCAGTTTCCAGTTCATCTGCAGGAGGCTGATCAAGAGACCCAGCACGACCAGCACATCCCGTACGTACGCCACGAACACGGAATTGATCATGTCGACGACCTGGCGCACGTCGTTGATGACCGTGTTGATCATCTTGCCGGTCGACTCTTCGTGAAAGCGTGCCGCGGGCAGGCGCAAGAGCCGTTCAAACGCCTTGGCGCGCAAGTCGTTCAGCACACGGCTGATGACCCAGTTATTGAAGTAGGCGGTACCGAATGTGCCGATGCCGCGCACGACAAAAATAGTCACTAGCACGCCGGGAATGATCCACATGCTGAAGTCGACCCGGTTCGGGCCTACCCCCTTGTCGAGCAGCAGCTTGAGCGCGTACGCCAGTGCCGGCTGGGTAGCGGCAGTGATGGACATCGCGATCAGCGAAAAAAACGCGCGCCCCCGGTAAGGTTTGACGAGGGCGAGGATGCGTTTGACGATGGTGCTATTTTCCAAGTTCACTTTCGCGGATTGCTGCGGAAGCAGCAACCTCATAATTACGACTTAATATTCAACCGCCACATCCTTCGCACCCAGCTGCTGCTCGAGCGCCAGTTGCAGCGCTTCCGACGGGGCCACTCGCCAGGCGTCGCCCAGTTGCACCTTGCATTCCACGCCCTGCGGCTTGACGCGCAGCGACACCGGCAGGCCGTCCGCGTGCAAATAAGGCTGCAGCACTGCCGCCAGTTTTGCGTCGCTGATATCGCACGACATCGCCATCTCCAGCTTGTGGCCATATTGAATGCGCGACGCGGCCAGGTCGAATACTTTTTCGGCGGTGATGCGCAGACCGCCATTGAAACGGTCTTCCGACACCTTGCCGACAACGAGCAAAAATTCGTCTTCTTTAAAAATATTTTTATGCGCGTCGAACACTTCGTTGTACACGGTGACTTCGACGACTGCAGTTTTATCATCGAGCGTGACGATGACGATTTTGCCCCGCTGCGTCATCTGCGTGCGCACGCCCATGATCACGCCGCACAGCATGCGCGGCTCGCGCGACGGATCGAGGTCGGCCAGTTTGGTACGAGCGAAGCGGCGCACCTCGCCAGAATACGAGTCGAACATATGGCCCGACAGATAAAAGCCCAGCGCGATTTTTTCTTCGGACAGTTTTTGTTTATCCGTCCACGGCGTGGCTTTGACATACTCCGGCGGCGCCACCATGTCGCTGTCGTCGCCACCGAACAGGCTGACCTGGTCGGCTGAACGTAAAGCCTGGTCGGCCACTTCCACGGCGAACGGTACCGATGCCAGCAAAATGGCGCGGTCGACTTTGAAACAATCCATGGCGCCGGCGCGAATCAGGGACTCGATGGTGCGCCGGTTGATCTGCTTCTTGTCGACGCGCTTGCAGAAGTCGAACAGATCCGTGAACGGACCACCGGCAGTGCGCGCCGCGACAATCGCTTCGATCGCGCCCTGGCCCGAACCCTTGACGGCGCCGAGGCCATAACGGATGTTGGTCACGCGTTTTCCCGTGACGGATGGCGGCGGGCCTTCCGGCGTGAAGCGGTACTGCGATTCGTTGATGTTTGGTGGAAGAAGCGTCAGGTGGCAGACGTCGATACTGTCTTCGACCAGAATCTTGATCTTGTCGGTGTCTTCCATCGCCAGCGACATGTTGGCAGCCATGAAAGCCGCCGTGTGGTGCACCTTCAGATACGCCGTGTGGTACGACAGCAGCGCGTAGGCGGCAGCGTGCGACTTGTTAAAGCCGTAGCCCGCAAACTTTTCCATCAAGTCGAAAATCTCGTCGGCCTTCTGCACCGTCAGGCCACCTTCGGCTGCGCCCTTGCGGAAAATCTCGCGGTGTTCGGCCATCTCCTCGGCCTTCTTTTTACCCATCGCGCGGCGCAGCATGTCGGCGCCACCGAGCGAGTAGCCGCCGATGATCTGGGCCATTTGCATCACCTGCTCCTGATACACCATGATGCCGTAGGTTTCGGACAGGATGCCCTCGGTGCGGGGATCGGGATAGTCGAATTTCTCGCCGTGCTTGCGCTTGCAGAAGTCGGGAATCAGGTCCATCGGGCCCGGACGATACAACGCCACCAGCGCGATGATGTCTTCAAAACGGTCGGGCCGCGCATCTTTCAGCATGCCCTGCATGCCGCGCGACTCGAGCTGGAAGATTGCGACGGTTTTCGCCTTGGTCAGCAAATCGTACGACGCTTTATCGGTCAGCGACAGCGAGGCCAGATCGAAGGTGGCCTGCTCCGGATCGAGCGCGCGGATGTAGTTCACGGCGCGGTCGAGAATCGTCAGCGTGGTCAGGCCCAAGAAGTCGAACTTGACCAGACCGACGGCTTCGACGTCGTCTTTATCGTATTGCGACACCACGCCGGCGTCGCCGCCCTGCGTGTACAGCGGGCAGAAATCGGTCAGCTGGCCCGGCGCGATGAGCACACCACCGGCGTGCATGCCGATGTTGCGGGTGATGCCTTCCACCTGCTGCGCGAGTTCGAGCAGCTGCTTGACCTCTTCCTCGTTTTCGAGGCGTTCCTTGAGCAGCGGTTCTTCTTCGATCGCTTCGGCAATCGACACCGGCTTGCCCGGCTTGAACGGGATCAGTTTCGAGATGCCGTCGCAGAAGTTGTAGCCGAAATCGAGCACGCGGCCGACGTCGCGGATCGCGCCTTTGGCCGCCATGGTACCGAACGTGGCGATCTGCGATACCGCATCGCGGCCGTACAGATCCTTCACGTGCTGAATCACGCGGTCGCGATTTTCCTGGCAAAAGTCGATATCGAAGTCGGGCATCGATACGCGTTCCGGATTCAGGAAACGCTCGAACAGCAGGTTGTAGCGCAGCGGATCGAGATCGGTAATCAATAAACAGTAAGCGACAAGTGAACCCGCACCCGACCCCCGGCCCGGCCCGACCGGCACGCCGTTATCCTTGGCCCACTGGATGAATTCGGCCACGATGAGGAAGTAGCCGGGGAACTTCATGTTGTTGATGGTATCGGTCTCGAAGCGCAGGCGCTCGGTGTAGCGCGGGCGGGCCTGCTCGCGTTTCACGGGATCCGGATACAGGTGTTCCAGGCGAATTTCGAGGCCTTTCTCGGATTCGGCCACGAGGAACTGCTCAATGGTCATGCCCGGCGGCGTCGGGAAATCCGGCAACTGCGGCTTACCGAGCGTGAGCACGACGTTGCAGCGCTTGGCGATTTCCACGGAATTGGCCAGCGCGCCCGGCAAGTCGGCAAACAGCACGCCCATCTCGGCCTGCGATTTAAAACACATCTCTTCATTGAAGCGGCGCACGCGCTTGGCGTTGGCCAGCATCTCACCCTCGGCAATGCAGGTGCGCGCTTCGTGGGCGATGAATTCGCCTTTCGTCAAAAACTGCACAGGGTGCGTGGCGACCACCGGCAAGCCCAGACGGCCGGCCAGCGCCACAGCATGGCGCACCTGCGCCTCCTGATTGGCCTGGCCGGCGCGCTGCACTTCGATATAAAAATGGTTCGGGAACACGCGCGCCCAGCGCTTCGCCGCTTCCTCGGCGCGCACGACATCGCCCTGCTCGAGCGCGGCGCCGACGTCGCCGAAATGCGCACCGGACAGCACGATCAGGCCATTTGCCTGGTCGTGGTCGGGATGCAGTTTCGAGCTGGAAGTGGCCAGCGCTTCCAGCCACTCCGAGCGCATTTCGGCGCGGCCCTTGTACTGGTTGGTAAGCCAGGCGCGCGACAATAAATCACACAGCTGCAGGTAGCCAGTATGGTTTTTCGCCAGCAGCAGCAGGCGGTACGGCTTGTCGCGGTTGCTGTCGTTGCTGATCCACGCATCAACGCCGATGATCGGTTTCACACCTTTTCCGCGTGCGGCTTTGTAGAAGCGCACCATGCAGAACAGGTTGGCCAGGTCGGTGACGGCCAGCGCCCCCTGTTTGTCCTTGGCGGCAGCAGCCACCACGTCGTCGATGCGCACCAGGCCATCGACGATCGAGTATTCGGAGTGCACGCGCAGGTGCGTGAAGGTGGGAGACAAGGTTGGGGCAAGTGCGGAAGCGGTCATGGCGCCATTTTACCGCGCCCGGGCCGCTCCTGGTTTCAGGAGCCATGCCCTTTATAATAGCGGCCATGCCCCCTCACCCGCTGTCCCCGCTGATCGACACCCTGCTTGCCATTCAGCCTGGAGAGACGCGCATCGTCGTGGCGCCGGCGCCACAGTCGGAGCCGGAAGCGCCGCCTGTCAATACGGCCGGTACGT
This sequence comes from Pseudomonadota bacterium, assembly GCA_030853745.1. Classification (GTDB taxonomy): domain Bacteria; phylum Pseudomonadota; class Gammaproteobacteria; order Burkholderiales; family Burkholderiaceae_D; genus JALYUM01. The sequence continues at coordinate 14,467 of JALYUM010000190.1, forward strand.
GGTTGCGGCCAGTGCGTTTTATTGCGCGCGCCATGCTGCGCCACCCCCGCGCCAGACAGCTTGCCTTGTCCGTGCTGGCGCGCTCGCCCGCGCTGCACGCGAAGGCAATGGCCATCCTGTTCCCGCCCAGCCGCCTGATCGCTCTCGATGCGGCGCCGGCGGCCACGCTGGCGCCACATGCGCCGCGCCCGGGTCGGCCACGCGTCGCCTTTGTTTCCCCGCTGCCGCCGGCACGGACCGGCATCGCCGATTACGCGGCCCAACTCCTTCCGGCGTTGTTGGAATATGTCGACATCGACCTGGTGGTGCAGCAGGATACCGTGACACTGCCACCCGCGCTGGCCCATTTGCCGCTGCGCGATCCGGCCTGGCTGCGCGCCCATGCGCACGAAGTCGATCATGTTTTGTACCAGATCGGCAACAGCGAGTTCCACAGTCATATGTTTGCGCTGCTGCGCGACCTGCCCGGTGTCGTGGTGCTGCACGATTTCTTCCTCGGTAACGTCATGGCCTACCGCCAGATGCGCCATGACCCGCCGGGCGCCTGGACCGGTGCGCTGTTTCATTCCCACGGCTATCCCGCCCTGCGCGACTGGCAAACGGCGCGCGACCGCACCGCACTGTTCAAGCAATGGCCGTGCAATCTTGCCGTCATCGAACAGGCCACTGCCGTCATCCACCATTCCAGTCACGCCGCCGATCTTGCGCGCACCTGGTACGGCCAGGATGCAACGCGCCACTGGCACAGCGTGCCGTTGCCGCGCGCGGCCCCGCAGCGGCAGGACCGTGCCGGCGCGCGTGCTGCGCTGGGCATTGCCGACGATGTTTTTTTGGTATGCAGCTTCGGCCACATCGTCCCGAACAAGCTGGGCGACCGTTTGCTGGCGGCCTGGCTCGCGTCCACATTGCACACCAACGGGCGCTGCCTGCTGGTGCTGGTCGGCGCCCGTCAGGATAGTCCGTACGGGGCGCACGTGGCACGGTTGGTGGCGGCGTCGAACGGCACCGTGCAGATTGCCGGCTGGACCGACGACACGGTCTACCACCGCTATTTGCAGGCGGCCGACCTGGGCGTGCAATTGCGGACCAGCGCCCAGGGCGAAACGTCGGCGGCGGTCCTCGACTGCATGAACTACGGCCTGGCGACCATCGTCAACGCCAACGGATCGATGGCAGGGCTGCCGGACGACACGGTGCTGCGCTTGCCCGACGATTTCGCCAATGCCGCGCTGACCGGCGCGCTTGAAGCCATGCACGCCGATGCAGCCAGGCGCGCCGCCCTCGGCGCGCGGGCCGCCCAATTGCTCGCCAGCGCGTATCGTCCCGAGCACGCCGCAGCGCTGTACGCCGCAGCGCTGGGCGCGGCGGCGCAAAATACGCTGCATGTACGCCAGCTGCTGGTCGATATCGGTGACGGCGCCCTGGCGCAACAAGATCTGCTGCGCGCCCTGTTGCAGGTCACGGACATCCGCGTCGAACTGGTGCGCCTGGTGCAGGAAGACGGACAATGGCGCCTGCGCTACGCCCGCGCCTGTGCCGGCGACTTGCTGGGCATGTCGTGGGCGGCGCCGGACGATCCATTGGCCGATCCAGCCGCCGGCGATATCGTCTACCTTCCCGCCCACACCGCCGCTACTGCAGAGGCGTTTCCACTATGGCAAGAACTGCGCACCAGGGGCGTGGCGCTGGCCGTTCCCCCAAGCGCGGCGGATTATAATAGCGTCTGTTAACCGATCGCGACTCCCCATGCAAGCTTCCACCGACCTGGCTTTGACCCCTGCGCCACAGGCGTATGTGAATATCGCCGCCTACAAATTCATCACCTTCGACGACACCGAGGCCATGCGCCCGCTGTACCAGGAGCAGTGCGCGCAATTGTCCCTGCGCGGCACCATCCTGCTGACGCCGGAAGGCATCAACCTGTTCCTGTCCGGTACGCGCGCCAATATTGACGCGTTCCTAACCTGGCTGCGCAGCGATGCCCGCTTCGCCGACATCGAGGTCAAGGAGAGTTTTTCGGCCGAGCAGTCGCACAAGCGCATGCTGGTGAAGATCAAAAAAGAAATCATCACCATGCGCATGCCATTGATCAAGCCAGAGCTGGGCCGCGCACCGGCGGTCGATGCGGTTACGCTCAAGCGCTGGCTCGACGCGGGTGTCGACGACGCCGGCAAGCCGGTCGTCATGGTAGACACGCGCAACGATTTCGAGGTGGATGTGGGCACCTTCGACAACGTCGTCGACTACCGCATCGCCAAGTTCACGGAATTCCCGGAAGTAATCGCCGCCCACAAGGAAGATTTTGCCGGCAAGACCGTCGTCACTTTCTGCACCGGCGGCATCCGCTGCGAAAAAGCTGCCATTCACATGCAGGAAATCGGCTACGACAATGTGTATCAACTCGAGGGCGGCATCCTGAAATACTTCGAGGAAGTCGGCGGCGCCCATTACAACGGCGACTGCTTCGTGTTCGATTACCGCACCGCGCTCAATCCGCAACTCGAACCCACCGTGACGACGCAGTGCTTTGCCTGCCGCGCCGTGGTGACGCCGCGCGAACAGCTGTCGCCACAGTATGTGTATGAGGTGTCGTGCCCGCATTGCGCGAACGCGCCTGCTCCGTTGCCGGAACATTCCGCGGCCACGTGAACACGCTTTATTACCGGATCGAAGCGGCCTGCACAATGTAACTACGCCCTGGCGGCCGGGCACTGGCCAGAAATACAACGCGCCATCGCTGTTCCCCGACCTTATTTAGGCCGCGCCGCACTTTCCTTGCGCAGCTGACGGTAAATGCGCGCGACACGTGGCGACATGGGTGCACCATCGCGCCGCACCTGACGCCGGGCTTGCGGCACGAATGAGGATTGCGCCGTCAGACTGCGCACAATCCAGGCAAGTGGCGGAAAACGCGCCACGCTGGAACGCACCAGCAATTTCAGGCGCGGGCGCGCCACAATCTGGCCAATCACCCATGCCAGCGGCCTTTTGAGCACTCTTTTAACGCGGCGCATGGCGACCCATCTGGCTACCCAAGGTATTCCACGAGAACGCCCAGATTTTCGACTTCGGCAAGCGAGGCAGCACTGCTTTGGGGTGCAAGGCCTGGTATCAGGAGGACGTCGCCGGCCCGGAATTCGACTGGACCATCCGGCAAGGCAGCTTTCGGGCAATCCAGCATTTTCAACGTAAAACTGCGCGCGTAACTATACTGTCCGTTGGCAAGCTGACATACCGGCTCGACACGCACACCGGGCGCCGGACTTGCCAATGCATCTTGCAGCTTGCCATGACTGCCTAACTTGAGTTGGCCTGCGCTGCTGCTGTCACCCATCAAGCTTGACACGTCGACCAGTAACTGGCGCGCCAGGAAGCGCGGGGCAATCGATTGCGCCACCGACTGCGCCAGCGCCACCCAATCGCTATCGTCGCGCGATCTCGGCGTGACGCGTGCCAGCGCACGGGTCAGCTGCGCTGTCTGACCAATAGCTGCGGCATAGGTCGCTTCGATGGTTATTGCATACTGGTCAGCGCAACTGCGTGGCGCATGGACTGTGCGGATAATCTCGCGCGCGCGTGCGCCAAGCTGGGTGCGCGCACTGCTGTTTTTCCACATCTGCTCAAGCGCAGCGCTGAGGTCGGTATCGTCAAATTCTTCGGCCAGCTTGACCACGCCATCGTCCGGCAAGTCGGCCATGCTGCCATTCGCATTCACAATCGTGGCCAGGCCATAGTTCATGCAGTCGAGCACGGTACCCGAGGTTTCGCCGCGTGAAAGCGTGCGCAATTGCACACCGAGATTCGCTGCAGCAAGGTATTGACGAAACACCGGAGTATCGGTCCACCTGGTAATACGGATGCGCTCGCCAGTACCGGACTGTTGCATTTTTTTCGACAGAGCACGACCGTAATCACCTTGCTGATTTTCGCCGACGAACACCAGAATGCAGTTTTCATCTTGTGACAGCGGTGAGGCCAGCCAGGCGTCCAGCAAACGATGGTTCAGCTTGGTTGGACCCATCAGGCCGAAACTGCACACCACGAAATCGTCGTCGCGCAATCCCAGGGCCAGGCGCGCTTCGGCCCGTGAAACACCATTCTCCGGCACCCGCAAATGCGGGATGACGGTCCACTCGGCCGGTGCGTCGCCTGGATACCAGCTCGACGCCAGACGCCTGGAATTTTCAGCGTGAACAATCACGCCCAGGGCACTTCGCAGGACACTCAGATTGGTGGGATAACGCCAGATGACCTCGGCAATATCCGGTGTATGGAAGCGGTCGTGCACGGCGTGGTACCCGTGACTCGTGTACAAATTGTCGACCCAGAAGCCGCGCATGGAATCGCTCAATTCCATATGGGAAGCAATTCCGGAAAGGAAAAAATCGTGCAAAACGACCAGTCCTGGCACCTCTTCCAGCATTTCGAACATGTGCTGATGAAAATGCGAATTGCCGAAGTGATACAAAACGCGGTCATATTCATCTGCATGCGCAAGCAGCCATGCAGGGGAGCGCATTGCACAATTCGACTTGATCCAGGGATCGGACATCTCCAGCTGCGGTGTGATGACGTCGATCTCGTAGTGCCGCGACAGTTCAGGCAGCAGTTCGGCACTGTAATCGCTGATGCCGCTTCGCTCTGGCGGCAACGGCGACACGTAGGCCAACCTGGGGCGCGCGCGTGGACGCACTACTGGCGCTGGCACATTTTGTGTCGCCTGGTGTTGCGCCACCATGGCATCGACTGCGCGTTGCGCGCAATCGTCCCACGAAAACAAGCTGGCTTGGCGCAAGCCATGCTGCTCGAGTTCGCTGCGGAAAACATCGTCGGTGAGAACTTGCAGAATCTTTTCTGCAATCGCCGCGTCGCTGTGCGGATCGAACAATGCGTCGGCCCGGCCAATCACTTCCGGCAAACTGGACGTATTGGCGCCGATGACCGCGCGGCCGCAAGCCATCGCCTCGAGCGCCGGCAAGCCGAAACCTTCGTGCCAGGATGGAAACACAAACATGCGGCACAGTGTGTACAAGGCCAGCAAGTCCTCTTCCGAAACAAAACCAGTCAGTACCAGTTCATCGTCGGCCAGGCCTTGCTCACGTGCCAGCTTTTCAAGTGAATGACGGCTGTGCAATTGAATTGAACACACGATCGCAAGCTGATGGCTTGCGCGTATCGCCGCTGGCAATAGCGCGTAGGCACGAATCAAGCCCTCGATATTCTTGCGATGGTCGATGCCGCCGGTGTACATCACGAACGGGCGCAACAGACCATACCGTGCGCGCACCTCGGTTTGCCGTGCTGCATCAACCGGCGTCGGATGAAAATGTGCATCGGCAGCCGTAGAAATGTTGACACAGTTCTGTGCAGTAAATCCCAGATAACGCACGCCTTCCTGGCGCGACGATTCCGAGATCGCCAGCAGCAGGTCGGCGCGGCGCAAATGGTCGAGCTTGTTCTCATACCATTTTTCCAGCACCGGATTGGCCAGGTAATGGTGACGCTGAATCAACGGGATCAGGTCGTACAGAATGACCGCGGTCGGCACCGTCAGCGACAGCATGCCGACACTGGTGACTGCATCATCGCTCAGGCCTTCGAACAGGCTTGTCACGAGAACGACGTCAGGGCGCAGGCTTTCGAGAAAGGCTTCGCGCACCAGTTCCCCTGTTTTGCGACGCCAGGTATTCCCATCGTCGACGCTGGCAACCGGGGACGGCGCTTCCCAGACCTGTATGTTTTCAACCGGCAGCAGCCCGTCGAACAAAGCACGAATTGGTGCAATCGATTCTGCAAAAACGCCATTTAGGGCAATGATGACTTCGTGCGGGCCACGATTTTTGACGATGGCTTGTACCAGCGACTGGGTATATCGACCAATTCCGCGATTGCGCGAACCGCTCGATTGCGCACCTTGCATGTCAATCACGATACGCATCAGTAATCTTCTCTATTCGATTGTTTTTTCAAGTGGCTGTATAAACGCGCGACCCGTGGTGCAAGGTCGTCGCGTAGCGTGACAGCGTCAGCGCCTGCACGTTCTGCCAACGCAGAAGGCACAAGCATCGGCGTGGTCACTGCGCCCGAAAGCTGGAGCAGACCAGCCCGCCCGGCAAATTGCTGCAAATATTCCTTGAGACTGGGGCGCCGTTGCAGCAAATGGCGTGCTGCATTCCGCAGGGTTGGCGAGGCAAGCACCATGCGCAATGTCCACACCAAAAGCGGCCGGACAACAATCCGGCACTTGCGTCCGGCCCAGTCGACGCCGCGCTGCGGTAAAGCGGACGCACGCGCCGCCATGTCGCGCAGACGCCGCAAAGGCGCAGTGAGCCGCCACGAGGTACTTGCATGAATTGCTTGCAATTCATGGCTGAGACGGTCGGCCACACTCCACCATTCGTGCGTCCTGAAACGCAGTTCGGCCATGAGGTCGTTGGCGCCCTTGTTTTCCTGTTCCACTTGCGCCATTTGCGCGCGCAGTGCCACCAACTCGCCATGGGTCAGCTGGTGTTGCGCATGCAGCGCTGCATGCTCGCTGACGATGTGCGAGAATTTTTCGCGCGACATGGTCGACGCTTCATAAAATTCGCGAATGCGGGCACATTCGGCAACAAGGTGCTGAAACAAGTCGCGTGATACATGGGTTTCCGCGAATTGCTCGTGCAGACGATCGCGTGCGGCAGTCAGTTGCTCGAACTGCTCATGCATCTGGGTTTTGGCAAGCGCAAGTTGCTGGTGCATCGACTCTGCACGCTGCTCGGCCTCCGCGCCCGACTTCAGCAACAGATCGCGTTCGACCGTGACCACGCGGAGGTGTTGTTCGGACGCTATTTGCGCCGCCAGCAAGTCATCACGCAAGCTGGTCAGCGTCGCTTCCGCTGTCGCCAGCAAGGCTTGCTGGCGTTCTTGCGCGAGACGATACAGACCCCAACTCGAATAACCGCTCAATTGCACGTCGTCGAACACATTCGGTGGCGTGGCGAATGCAGCGACCAGCTCGGGATGCTCGTGCGCGACGTAAAAGCGGTTCAGCCCGTCAAAATAGGCAAAATGGTAGCCTGCCGCCTGAACGATCGGATCCCAGCCTTCATAATCGGTTTGGGAAGACCCTGGAATGGTGGCTTCCACCACCATGATCCATGGCCGCAGCAGCGTGCTGTCCCAGCCTTTCAGAACCTGCTCTTCAAATCCTTCAACATCGATTTTCAGCCAATGCACGGCGCGGCCTTCAAGGCTGCGCAATGCGCTTTTCAAGGTCAGCATCGGCACATGAATTTGCTGCGTTGTGAAACCCTGGTCCAGGTAACCCTGAGCATAACTGTCGATCGCGGTACTCAACCCGGTTTCGGCAACCACGTTCAACAGCAGCGTTCCTTCGGTTTCACCCAGTGCAACCTGCAGAACAGTCTCGTCAGGCCGATCCAGGCGCAGCCGTTCGACGTAGAAAGGGACCGGCTCGATATGGGTTCCGCGCCATCCCTGTTCATAAAAAGCCTTGCTCACCGAATCGGCGACGGGGTCCTGCGCACCGACATCGACATAAGTGCCGTTTTCGACGTTTTTCAGCGCACGCCATAACATCAGGTCTTCGAAGTTTTGCGAATAAGAAACAAAACTCATTCGTTGCGCTCCTTCGTTTTATGCGAAATGGAGAAGGTAGTGTCGAGCCAGTTGGTTCCGATAAACGTCGTATGGCTCGCATTCAGCACTTCGAAAACCAGCAGGTTATCGACCCACTCGTAGTTGTCGACCAGATGGGTATCCGTGCTGACCAATGCTGGCGATACCGAATACGAGCCGGGTCCGAGAGTGCAGGTAAATGGCAGGCTGAACACAACTGTGTCGCCTTGGTGCAGATTTTCCTGAATTTGTCTGGTATGCCACGTGTTGGTACCCCACACCACGTGTCCGAGCTTGTCGCGGATCATAAATCCCAGTACCAAACGCGGAATATCGGCATTGATCGACGCTTCCAGGCGCAATTCGACCGTTTGACCAACTTGCGCAACCGCGAGGTCATTGCCCTGCTCGTCCAGCAACTGCAGGCTGCTCACGCGCGCCTCGCCAGTTCCGCTGCGCGTCAGCAGCCAGCCATTTTTTTCGCGGCGCTGCTCGATACTCAATTGCGCGTTCTCTTTTTCGGCAATCATCGCATTATAAAAATCAACAATTTCATCGGGAGTGCCGTCTTTTAACATGCGCCCCTTCTCAAGCAGGATCACGCGGTCGCACAGCGTACGCACATCGCCCATGCTGTGGGTAACAAACATGATCGATACACCATCGGCCTTGAACTGGCGGATCCGGTCAAAGCTTTTGTGCTGAAAATAGCTGTCGCCAACCGACAGCGCTTCATCGACGATCAGCAAGTCCGGACGAAACGCCGTCGCCACGCTGAAAGCGACACGCATCTGCATGCCGCTCGAATAGGTACGCATGGGCTGGTCGAAATACGCACCGATTTCGGCAAATGACTCGATTTCAGGCATTTTTTTCTGGATGTCGTCATGGCTGTAGCCCATCAAACCGGACGAGTGAATCGCATTTTGGCGGCCGGTAAGGTCTGGATTGAAACCCATCCCCAACTCCAGGATGGCAGCTACCCGGCCGCGCACCTGCACACTGCCGGCTGTCGGCTGAGTGGTGCCGGTAATGAGCTTGAGGAGCGTACTTTTGCCGGCACCGTTCTGGCCGATGATCCCCACGGCTTCACCCGGCGCGATCGAAAAACTCACATCTTTCAGCACCCAATGCTCTTCGTGGGGCAGCATCGAAGGCCTGAACCAGGAGGCGATACGGCGTAGTTCGCCGCCCCAATTGCGGTAAGACTTGCCCAGATTTTGTAAATGCAGTTCGCCGCTCATAATTGATCCACCATTTCAGGGCTTGCCTTGCGAAAAAGGATGAGCGAAGCCACCAGGGTAACGAGTGCAATGGCAAAGGTACTGCCCAGTCCGGCCCAATCTGGAGCGCGGTTATACAACAGCACATCCTGGTAACTGGTAATAATGGGAATCAATGGATTCAGTGCCAGCCAGCTGCGGTACTGGGCTGGAATGATGTTTACCATGTACACCACTGGCGTAAACCAGTAGATGAATTGCAGGACCACCGGAACCACTTGCCCGATGTCACGCATGAACACATTCAAGATGCCCAGTCCCAGACCGAGGCCGAGCGCAAGTGCAACAGTAACGATCATCAGAAATGGCAGGCAGACCAGCGCCGCACCGGGTATGTGCCCCAGTACACCAAAAATCAGTAGCACGGCAAAGAATAGCAGCAGGTTATTCACCAGGGCACTTCCGGCCACGATCAGCGGCAAGGCAATTTTTGGAAACGACAGCTTTTTGAGAATGTTGCCGTTATCGATGAACAGGGTCAGACAGCGATTCACGATTTCGGAAAACAGAGACCAGCCTAGCGTGCCAGACATGAGATAGATCGCGTAAGCATATCGATTGTTAATCCCTGGCAACTTCGCCGACAGCACTGCTGACAGCACGAACGCAAAGATCAGCACCTGGGCAAGGGGATTGAGGATCATCCACAGTCCGCCAAGGCGACTCCTGATGAATTTGATACGCAATTCGGTACGAATCGATGAAGTAATGAAGAAACGGAAGCGCCAAGCGCCCGCTAACATGCCAAACATGTGTAATTCCTTTGTAGAGAAACCCGGCCAGCACGGCCTCACGGCGGGTCGCCGTGCCTACCCGACGGTTCGAGAATCGCAAAAACGGCGTCGGGGCATTATGGTCGGGCATTGTACATTAGGGTACGGAGCTGCCCTCGCTAGCTTGGCCGGGTCAGCTCTTGCTTACCTGCGGGCCAGGGCAGGCCTTAAGCGTTTTCGCGTACCAGTGCAGCCTCATGTTCTGACTGACGCGACGCCGGACGGTAGCGAACCTCGAATAACTGTGCAAACTTCCGTGCAAACAGCAGGCTGACCGTGCCGCCGACGCAGACAAGGACGAAAAATGCATTGCCCGCTGAGTGACCAGTCAATCCCGCATCATCGATCCATTTATTCAGGACAGCGAGAATGGGAACGTGTACGAGATAAAGCGAATACGAAAATCCACCGATTGCCACCAGCGGGCGTGCCTCAAAAATACGACGCAGCCAGTGTCTTGGGTGCAATCCGCACATTCCAAGTAAAAATGCCGCAGTAACTACTCCCGCCAGTGGATCGATAATATGCACATGCTCAAAAAATTCATGCACATTGCTACCGTCGATAATCCGGTATTTCCACAAAGCGACACATAATGGAACGCACGCAACCAGTGCCATGATCCACGCCCAGCGCTGCAACCGTGCACGGATACTTTCAAAGCGCGGATCGAATGCCAACGATGCTGCGAAAATACCCAGGACAAACAGGAAAATATAATATGGCGGATTTGGCACCGTCACAGGAACCGTGGTCGATAACTGCGGGTGGACGGCGTTGAAAAAGGACAGGCCGAGTGCGATCGCCGCGCCCGTACAAAGCAGTGCAGACGCGCCGGCACGACGCAAGACGAGAATCAGAAAGGGGAAAATAAAATACAAGTGCCATTCCACTGCAATGCTCCAGAATGGACCATTGATGACATTCATGGTGGGAAAAATATCTTGCAGAAGAAAAATATTAGACAGCAGAACCGGCGCCGTCAAATCATAGGTCAATCCGGCAGGATGCCGCCCCCATGCAGCCAATGGCACGAAAGAATTCACCACGAGGATTAAAATCAACGCGACAAAATAAGGCGGCAAAATGCGCCAGGAACGTGCAAGAAAATAATCAGTGACACGCATGTGCAGACGATTATTATTACGAACCACCGGAAGAGCAAGACAAAAACCTGACAATACCAAAAAAATATTCACACCCAAATGCAGGTACAGCAACAAATCCAGCGGCCGTCCCCATAGCGTTGCACTGCGAGTCCATCCCAACGAAAACAAATGACAATGTCCCAGCACAACCCAAAGTGCAGCAACGGCGCGCAATCCATCCAGAAAAAGTAAATGTTGAGCACCGGTGTGAGGCGGAGTAGATTTAATCAGATTTTTCATTCCAGAATAATACCGGAAGTTGGTAAGACTACCAATGACCGTAGCGGCGCTTGACAGTCAAAGACCAGATTCCCCGCCACGTTGACGGGATTATCTTCGGTTCACGTTGCCGCTGCATCGGTGCCATGGTTTGCTATTGTTTCGGTAAACCACCCAATAGCGCAGCAATTTTTTGTTTTGATTTTCCCTGTGTCCCGGTAAGGGTTTCCGTGGTGGCGGGGCGCGGAATATTGGCCGGCTCGTATGGCTTCAAAAACCATGGATCGACCTTTTCGCGGCGTGGCAGCGGACCGCTGGAACGGCCGTAGCGTTCGGCGCTATCGGTGCGTTCTGGACGCGAACCACGTTCGACCGGACGCTCCGTGTTCTCCCCTTCCGGCCTGCGCGCCCTTGGCGCCGCCGACCGCTCCGCCGCATCGCGCGGTGGCCGCGCCGGCGCCGGATTGAAACCGGTGAGTTCGCCGCGTGTAATCGTCTGCTTGATCAGCTTTTCAATATCCACCAGCAAACGCTCGTCTTTATCGGAATACACCGATAAAGCATCGCCCGAGGCGCCGGCGCGGCCGGTGCGGCCGATGCGGTGGACGTAATCCTCGGCGTTGTACGGCAGATCGTAATTGATAACGCATGGCAGGTCGGTGATGTCGAGGCCACGGGCGGCCACATCGGTGGCTACCAGTACTTCAATCTCGCCGCGTTTGAAGGCATCGAGGGCGGCCATGCGTTCCTGCTGGGTTTTATCGCCGTGAATCGCCAATGCCTTCATGCCGCTCTGTTCCAGGAAACGCGAGAGCTTCGATGCGTTGATCTTCGTGTTCGAGAACACGATGACCTGCTTCAGGCCGCGTTGGCGGATCAGGTGTTCGACCACCGCATCCTTCTGGCTGTCGGCAATTTTATAGACGATTTGCGTGACTTTATCAGCGGTGGCATTGCTGCGCGCCACTTCGATGGTGACCGGGTCGTTCAAAAATGTCGATGCCAGGCGCTTGATTTCGGCTGAGAACGTGGCCGAAAACATCAGGTTCTGGCGCTGCTTCGGCAGCATGTTGATGATGCGTTGCAAGTCCGGCAGGAAGCCCATGTCGAGCATGCGGTCGGCTTCGTCCATGACCAGAATCTGCACTTGCCCCAGGCTGACGTTTTTTTGCTCGACGTGATCGAGCAGGCGGCCCGGCGTGGCGATGACTATTTCAATGCCGCCACGCAGCAGTACGGTTTGCGGTTTCATGTCCATGCCGCCGAATACCACGGTCGAGCGCAGCGGCGTGTGGCGCGCATACGCCTTGACGTTTTCGGCGACTTGCACCGCCAGTTCGCGGGTAGGCACCAGAATCAGCGCGCGCACCGGGTGGCGTGCCGGCGACATGCTGGCGCTGGCGTGCTCGAGCAACAGCTGGATGATTGGCAACGAGAAGCCAGCGGTTTTGCCGGTACCGGTCTGGGCGGCGCCCATGACGTCGCGGCCTTGCAGCACGATCGGGATGGCCTGTTCCTGAATCGGGGTCGGGTGCACATAGCCCTGGTCGGTCAACGCACGCAGGATTTCCGGCGCAAGGCCGAAATCGGCAAAGCGCACGGGCGCTGTGACGTGTTCCGAAGCGGCCGCCGTCTCAGCGGCGTCGGCAAGCGCGCCGGTGTCGGGTTGAATCGGTGTTTCTGACATGTTTGCCTTCCGGGCGAATGATGGTTCTGCTCTACGGCCGCACACGGCCAGCGCCGCCGCTGCAGGCGACACTTGACTCGAGAAAGGCGGGGAACGCGCCGCCGCAAAGGGCAAGGCCCGCGGCCGGCTCGACTGCTTGGTAGCGCCGCCAGATCACGGACGCACGAACGTAGATGCACTAATAGTTCTCGCAGATTACCCTAAATCGATGTACCTGTATATTCCCGCACCTTTGCTGCCTGACTCAAATCTACCGCGCTGTCGTACGAAACGCTCAATCTAACAACAGAATTTTTGTGAGCCGCATGGCTTTACATCCCTTTACATTCAGTCCCCTATTGCTGCCGGGTATCTTGCCGATAATATGACAAGACTTCATCGCAAAGGAACACATCATGGTCGCCCCCATCAGCAGCAGCACCGTCAGCAACTGGTCCGACTCCCTGTTCAGCAAGCTCGATACCAAAAAGCAGGGTTATGTCGATCAGTCCGACCTAGTCGCCGCTCTCGGCACCGACGAAACCGACGCGGCCACCAACAGCGACGACGCTGCCGCGATGCTCAAGGAGATCGATGGCGACAGCGACGGCAAGATCACGAAAAGCGAACTGTCGACCGCGATCAGCAAAGTGGCCGACGAGTTGAATGCCCAGTTCGACAGCAGCCGGGTGGACAAGTCGCAAGCGGGCGCAACTGGTATGGCCAATGTTGATGAAACCGCCACCGACGACAAGGAAGACACCGCCGTTGCGGCCACCGGTGCCGCCAGCAATGCCGGCGCGACCAAAGCTGCCCCGCCAGCCGGTGGCGGCGGTGGTGGCGCGGCCCCGGTAAGCAGCGGTAGCAGCACCGAGTCGACCAACAAGTATGTACAGGCAGCCGATACCGACAGCAGTGGCGAAGTCAGCGATGACGAAGCGGCGGCTTACAAAAAGCTGATGGCAGCCCAGACCGAGGCCAAGCAAAACACACCGGCAGAAGGCGCCGACAGCGACAAGGACCTGGCGCGCGCACTCGACATGTTGAAAAATTATGTCGACAACAACGGCGACAGCAAGTCGCCTACTTCAACCATGACCGAAACCGCCTGACGGCAGGCTGCTAGCGCTGCCAACCCAGGCGCAGCGCAATCTGCTCGCCGCGCGTATCGAGTGCGGCGCCGGCGATGCGCTGGTCGATCGCTTCGGCGACGACTGCCGGCATGGTGCGCGACGAGACGCGCGCCGTACCGGGCGGCAGCTGGGGCGTCTGCACCAGTACTGCCAGCTGCCAGCGTCTGGCATTGCGGCACGCCAGGCCGGCCGCCCGGTCGAGCCGGAAGCTGCGGCAATAATTTCCGTCTTTTGCCACAAAACTTTCGCCCAGCCGCACGGGCCCCTCCTGGGTCGTCTGCGCCAGCTGTTTCGACAATGCGGCGTCAAGCGCGCCGTCCGCCACGAGCGCGCCATCGAGACCACCCACTTGGGCCAGCGTGACCGTATCGTTCGATGCCATCAGTGCGGCAACACCGAGGACGCCGCCAAGCGCCAGCGCCATGCCGAGGCCGGCCCAGCGGTGCCACCGCTGCGGCGGCCGTGGCGGCGTCACCGGCATCATCTGGCTGGGCAAGGTCGGCAGGGTCTGGCGCGCGGACCGGGCGGCAGCGAGGTCGATCACATTCGGCTGCATGCCGGTGCCGCCGACGCTGCGCAACAACGGCGCGGCAGGTTCGCGCGCGCCGCCACCGAAGGCGCCCTGCACTTGCTGGCGCAGGGCCTGGTGCTGGGCCAGGCGGGCGGCAATGTGCGGGTCGGCCAGCACTGCGCGCGCCACTTCACTGCGCACGGGCTCGGCCAGTTCGCCGTCGGCATAGGCGATCAAGACTTCGTCCGAAAAGCTCATGGTGTGGTCCTCGATAGGTGAAACGGCACCGCAATATGGCGCCAGGCCGATCGACAGTGTAGCACTCCACGGATGGCCTATCAGCCCGGTTCGGCGTGTCGATTCAGGAAGTAAGCATCCCATGCTCGTCGAGCACGTCGTGCAGCAATTCGAGGCGGATCAGGGGATTATCCAGCATCAGCATGCGGTGTTTCTGGTTGTCGGGCAGCGGCAATAATTCGCACCAGCGATTCGACACCCAGCTGCAGTCGTCGAGCTGGAATGGCGGCAGCACCGGCCAACGGTGTTGCGGCACATCGGTCAGCGTGGCCAGCACGCGTTCGAGCGCTTCGGCAGCGCCGCGCAGTTCGGCAGGAATGTGGACGGTATGATCTTCTTCGACCAGATCGATTTCACCCATCCACAAGCCATTTGCGCGCTGCAACGCCGAATGGAGTTCGAAACGAGCGCCGCCGCGGCACACCACCTGCAACAGGTTGGCCGTTGAGCCGGTGGTATCGATCACCGTGGCCAGCGTCCCGGTGTCCTCGAACCGCTCGCGTTGTTCAGGGCTGCGCACTTCATTGCCTGCAGTGATAAGCACCACACCGAACGGCGTGCTGTCGGCGATGCAGCGCGCAATCATGTCCAGGTAACGCACCTCGAAGATTTGCAAAGGCAGCAAGCCCCCGGGGAACAATACCGTACTGAGAGGAAACAGAGGAATGGAGGTGGTCGCCATGGTGCCGATAATGACAGAATCGCTGCCAGGA
This sequence comes from Pseudomonadota bacterium, assembly GCA_030853745.1. Taxonomy (GTDB): domain Bacteria; phylum Pseudomonadota; class Gammaproteobacteria; order Burkholderiales; family Burkholderiaceae_D; genus JALYUM01. The sequence continues at coordinate 29,830 of JALYUM010000190.1, forward strand.
TGGCGACACGATTGCCGTTCAAGAACTGGACGGCGCAATGACAGGAAGGTGCCGCATGCTGTCGACCAGCCCGGCGACACGCCAGCGCAGGCGCGCCAGGCCGGGGTCCGGCGGCGCCACCACCCGCACCAGCAACTCGCCGTTGAAAGCGCTGCTGCAGGCAAACGATGTCGCGCCCACCTGCTCGAACGGCAGGCGGAACACTTCACCCGGCAACACACGCAACTGACCGAACACCTGTGCGGTCCTGCTGCTGTTGGTCAGCAACAGGACGTCCTGCACATCCAGCGTCAGGCGTACTTCGGCTAGCACCAGACTTTGCTGGCGTCCCAGGTCAAGCAATTTCTCACGATCCGGCATGCGCAGCGGCGCCAGACACGCCCATACAAGCAAACCGGTCAATGCCAGCACCAGCCACATCGCCGGGCGGCGCTGCAGCTGGCCGGCAATGCTTATCGACGCACCAGGTGGCCGTTATCGACGCGTACTTGCGCGCCCCTGCGATAGCTGCCCTGGTTGGTGAAGGTGCGGATTTCACCATCGCTCATGCGTACGCGGGTCTCGGTGACCATTTTGGTGTTGCGGCTGCGCTCGATATTGTTACCGGCATATCCGCCCGCCGCCGCCCCGGCAACCGTGGCCAGCGTACGACCGTTGCCGCTGCCCACCTGATTACCCAACAAGCCGCCAAGCACCGCACCGCCGACCGCACCCACGCCGCTGGCTTTTTGCGCCTGCTCCACGCTACGGCTGGAAACGACGGTACCGCAATCGCGGCAGCCGTGGTCGCGCGGCTGCGCCTGGACAGCCATTGGCGCGCTGGCCATGGCGGTTACAAACGCGGCGATCAGCAGGCTGGATTGACGGGTCGATTGGAATGGGGAAGTGAATTTCATGGCAGACCTCTGTTTTTATGATTGCCGCAAGACGGCGAGACATGAGCATAGCTGTAATCGCCAAAATGCGTGGCACAGATCCGTATCAGGTGCAAGTAGTTGTAACAACAATCATGTCATTGGTTGGCAAGACAAGGCGAAATCGACGTGATACTGCTCATCATGTCGGATCCATGGCGTTTGTTGCATGAATGGTAGCGTGCGCAAAAACGCGCCGTGGCGGGTGGTGAGCAATTGATTGCGGTAGCGCGAGTCGAAGATCACGCGGCCGATCGGCGCATTGAGTTGCTTGCCGGCGAGGGCCAACTGATACAGGTGTTCGCCGAGCGCCTCAAAATCGATGGTCAGGCCGGCAGCCTTGCCTGCGGCATCGAATTCCCATGCATAACCAAACTTGTTGCGCGCCGACGCCGGCAGCGGGACCGAACGGCCCGCCGCATCCCGTACCGGCACCATGAAATCGACCGAGATGCCAGCCTCGTGCGTGCGGTGCGGTTTTATCGGACCGCCGGCGGCAAGGCCAGTCTCGCCATACACATAGGTTACGCCGGGCGTACTGCCCTCCAGCTGGCGGTAGGCGGCCAACATCGCCTGCGCGACTGGCGCGTGGACCCAGTTGCGCCCCAGCGACGCGCCAAACGTGCTGTACACCGCAAAGTTTTCCCGCTGGACGGCAATTGCGCGCCATCTTGCAGGCGGCCATGGCCGGGAGTACCGAAGCACGTGCTGGCAGCAGCCGCCGGCACGGACAACCCCAGCGCCAGCACACCCATCGAAACAACAGCTAGCCGGAATACCTGCTGTAGAACAGGTGACGCCATCTGACAACCTCCTGAATGAAGTAAACAGTATTCGCCATATTGGTGCGTAGCAAACACGCAATGGTGCATTTTGGGCACCCATCACCAGCACACGGCGCTTGATCCAGCGCGGCCACTCCGGCGATGTTATGTGATCGGCGTCAGATTCACTATGAAAATTCGCCAGGGAAGGTAGCCGGCTATGCCCCTGGCATCTGTATGGACATTGGCACACCTCTTGCTTATTAGCTATGCGACGGCATCGTGTTGTACAGGTGACGCCGCGGTGTGGTTCTGTTGTTCCGATCAAGTTCGCCTTCAAGGAATCCGTATGCGCATTTCCGTCCTGCTGAAACAGCTCCTGGCCACTGCGTTCCTCGCAGCGCCGTTCGTCTCTCCTTCTCTGCATGCGCAAGAAATCAAGCGCACCGGCGTTCCCGGCTCGACCTTTCCCATCTCGCTGACCGTTGCCGTGCCCGCCAACGCGCGCCTCGTGTTTGTCAGCGGCACCCTGGCCGATGTGGCCAACCCGGACGCCCCGAAAGGGTCGATCGAAGCGTACGGCAATACCCAGACGCAAACCACCTCGATCCTGCAAAAGATCGACAAGCTGCTCGCCGCCGAAGGCCTCAGCCTGGCCGATGTCGTCAAGGTCAACGTGTTCATGGTGGGCGATCCCAAGCTCGACGGCAAAATGGATTTTGCCGGCCTGAACGCCGCTTACGGCCAGTTTTTCGGCAGCGCTGCCCAGCCGAACAAGGCCGTGCGCACCGCGTTGCAGGTCGCGGGCCTGCCGATGCCGGGTGGCCTCATTGAAATCGAAGCGACGGCTGCCAAAGTGACGCCGCCGCCGCCAATGCCTAAAAAATAAGGGCAAGCCGGTCCGCTGCCAGGCCGGCGCAATTCACAGAAGAGAAGCAAAACCCGCACAGCGATGCGGGAGGAACTGCTGTATCCAAAAATTCATGATGCACATACCAAGGAGCTCCACCATGCCTACCGCGAATCTTCGCCGCACCGCCCTCTCACTGGCGGTCGCCGGTGCCTGTATTGCCCTGCTCCAGTCCGCGCCCGTCATGGCCCAGGAAATCGCGATGGCGGCTGCCGCACCTGCCGACATGCCTGCTGAAAAAATCAATTCGGTGATCGTGACCGGTACCCGCACCAGCGGCCTGCGCGCGATCGACAGCGCCTCGCCCGTGCAGGTACTCGATTCGACGTCGCTCGAACGCACCGGCCAGCCGGACCTGATCCAGGCCATGTCGCAAAACCTGCCGTCGTTCACCGCGCAGGCGTTCGGCGGCGATGCCGCGGCCCTGACCCTGTCGGCGCGCCTGCGCGGCCTGTCGCCGAATGACACGCTGGTGCTGGTCAATGGCAAACGCCGCCACACCACCGCCAACCTGGCCGTGCTCGGTGGTCCTTACCAGGGCGGTGCAGCAGCCGACCTGAACTTCATTCCCGTGGCAGCGATCGACCATATCGAAGTACTCCAGGACGGCGCGGCCGCCCAGTACGGTACCGATGCGATTGCCGGCGTGGTCAACATCATCCTGAAAAAAGATACAGGCGCCAGCACCATCACCACCACCGGCGGCAAGTATTTCGACGGCGGCGGGCGCACCGGCGACATCTCCTTCAACACCGGTTTCGCACCGACCGAAAAAAGCTTCATCAACCTGTCGCTGGAACAGAAATACCACGGCCACAGCGACCGTGGCGGCATCGATCCACGCGTCGTCGATGCCGCCAACCTGGTTGCCATGCCGATTTTGAAAACAGTGCCGGGCTACCCGTACGTTAACAAGATTTCGGGCGATGCTGCGTATCACCTGACGATCGCGTCGATGAACGCCGGCATCGACCTGACACCGGACTTGTCGCTCTACAGCGTGGCCACCTACGGCAAGAAAAAAGCCGAAGCATTCGAAAACTACCGGATGCCGAACCGCCTGCCGACGCTGTATCCGCTGGGTTTCAGTCCAAAGGAAGCCATCGACGAGGACGATTACCAGTTCACCATCGGCGCGAACGGCAAGCTGGGCGACTGGAATGTCGATCTGTCCAGCACCTACGGCAAGGACAAGGTCGACATCATGAACATCCACAGCGGCAACGTGTCGCTGTTCAACGATACCGGCAGCACGCCCACCGACTTCCACAACGGCCAGTTCATCGCCACGCAATGGACCAGCAACATCGATGTGTCGCAAGGTTTCAATGTGGGCTGGGCGGCGCCGCTGAACGTGGCATTCGGCGCTGAGCACCGCGACGACACCTATCAAATTGGCGCTGGCGATGCCGCTTCCCGCTACAAGGAAGGCTCGCAGGCGTATCCAGGCTTCTTGCTGACCGACGCCGGCAAGCACAACCGCAATAACAACGCCGTGTATGCCAACCTGGCCGGCTCGCCGGTCGCCGGCCTGAAACTCGACGTTGCGGCCCGCTACGAAAAATTCAGCGACTTCGGCAGCACCAAAGTCGGCAAGATCACCGGCCGCTACGATTTCTCGCCAGCCGTCGCGGTGCGCAGCACGATCAGTAACGGGTTCCGCGCGCCGACGATGGCCGAGCAGTACTACTCGGCCACGAACGTTTCGCCAACGTCCGCATTCGTCCAGCTGGCGCCAAACTCGCTTGGTGCCGCACTGGTCGGCGTGAATGGCCTGAAGCCGGAAAAATCGACCAACTACAGCCTCGGCCTGGTGCTGCATCCGGCGGCCGACATTGCCCTGACGCTGGACGCCTACCAGATCAGCATCCGCGACCGCATCGTCGGCTCGGGCGCCATCTACGGCTCGGGCGGCTCGACCAATTCGCCGGCCGTGGTGGCCGCCATCCTGGCCAACGGCAATGTGCTCGATCCGACCGTCACGCAGACCGGCATCAATATTTTCTCGAACGCGGTCAACACCCGCACGCGCGGCCTGGAAGCCGTGTTGACCACCAACTCCAACTACGGCGCCAACGGCCGCGTGGCATGGTCGGCAGCGGCCAGCTACAACACCACCGACGTCATCAAGATCAACCAGGCGCCGACGCAGTTGCAACCGCAAACGCTGCTCGACCAGGCCGCCATTTCCGACCTGGAAACTGCCTCGCCAAAATTCCGCCTGAACCTGGGCGCGCTGTGGAGCATGGGCATGTGGACAGTCAACCTGCGTGAATCGTTCTATGGCAAGTCGTCGGAATACGGCACCGAGGACGGCGGCCAGTATTTCGAGACCACGATCAAGGCGAAAGCACTGACCGATCTGGAAGTGTCGGCCCGCGTGACCAAGTCGCTGACGCTGTCGGTTGGCGCCAACAACCTGTTCAACCAGTATCCGGACAAGGTCAATCCGCAACTGGTGGCAGCCCAGCGCGCAGCACTGGATAACGCGGCAGTGACGCAGTATCCAAGCTTCTCGCCGATCGGCATCAATGGCGGTTACTACTACGCCCGGGCGTCCTATACGTTTTAAGGGACGTTTGTCTTTAAACCCAGATGAAGGCTGCTCGATGAGCAGCCTTTTTTTCGCCTAAGATTACGAGTATGCACAACACCACACTCATCCTCATCGACATGCAGAACGGCATGCAAACCTGGCGGCCCGGGCACCGCAACAATCCCGGCGCGGAGGGGCAGATGGCGGCGCTGCTGCACGCCTGGCGTCACAACGGCATGCCGGTGGTCCACGTGCGCCATATCAGCCGCTCGCCCGACTCGGTCTTCGCGCCCGGCCAGCCTGGCGCCGCTTTCCAGCCGCAGTTCATGCCGCTCCCTGGCGAACACATCGTCGAAAAAAATGTCCCCGATGCGTTTGTCGCGAGCGGTCTGGAACGCTGGCTGCATGTGCGCGGCATTCGCGACCTGGTCATCGTTGGCGTCAGTACCAACCATTCGGTGGAATCGACGGCGCGGTCGGCCGGCAACCTTGGCTTTGCTGCCACGGTGGTGGCCGACGCAACTTACGCCTACGCGCAACCGGATTACGCCGGCGTGGAACGCAGCGCGGAAGAGGTGCACATGATGTCGCTGGCGAATCTGGATGGGGAGTACGCGGCCATCCGGACCACCGCCGAGGTGTTGTCCGGATGGCCGTTACGGCCGGCGATCAGTGGATGATTGTGCCCTTGTTATCATGCATCACGGGCGCGATGCTGGCCGTGCTACGGACGGTGGCAACATCGGCCGTGGCAATGGCCGCGGCCTGGTTGCCCCAGGCGCTGCGCACATAGGTGAGGACAGCTGCCATTTTTTCATCGTCGAGCGATGCGGCAAAGGCTGGCATGCCGGCCCGGCCCTTGAGGACGGTGGCAATCACGATGGCCGGATCGCCCTGAGCAAACACGTTGCCCTTCAACGCGGGAAACGCGCCGGGGATGCCGAGGCCGGTGGCCTGGTGGCAGGCGGCGCAATTCTTGGCGAACAAGGTCTTGCCGTCGACGCCTTGCGCGTGCGCGCCCGCGGAGACGAGCGCAAAGCCCGTCGCGGCCAGTGTCAGAAACGTCTTCATGCCGCGGCTCCTTGCGTGGAGAGGCGTTGGTGGATGCGTTCCAGCTGTTGCCATGCCGATTCGATGGCGCCGGCCTGCCAGCCGCCCAGGTAACTCATATGCTCGCCGGCCAGCAGGGTGCGCTGCTCGCCTTCCACCAGCACCGGGTACGCCTGGGCGCGCGCTTCCTCGCTCCATTCGGCCCAGCCGCCGAGGTTGTATTTGACGCGGTGCCACGCGACTGAAAACGACGTCTCGTAGTGCTTGCGATAGGCGCCGGGGAAGATTTTTTCGCCGGCGGCGACCGCATACTCGGCCCGTTCCGCCAGTGTCAATCCCGACAGTTCAGCCGCATCGCCACCGAAACTGTAGAAGCCCAGCAAGGTACCTTTTTTACCTTGCCAGTTGCCCGACGGCAGAGAAATCAGGTTGATGCCCTTGGTATCGGTGTAGACGTGGCCGCCGTAGATCTGGTCGTCCTCTTCCCAGAAACGGCGCCCCATCTGCAGGCCGATCTTGCACACCGGTGCATAGGCGGCAGCCGCCAGCGCGGTCTTGAATTTCGGCGAAAAATCGGCGTCGACCATGCGCAGCACCGACAGCGGCATGGCGCACAGGCAGAAGTCGCCTTTCACCACCGACATCGCGCCTGTGTGGGTATTTTTGATCGTCACTTCCACGCCGTTCGGCAAGTTGCGCAATTTCTGCACTTCGCTGTGGTAGCGGATCATTTTGCCGACGCGTTTTTCGAAGGCTTTGGCGATGCCATCCATGCCGCCAACCGGCTGCAGCATCGTAGACTGTTGCGTGAATTCGTGCACCGAGTGATAAAAATGGCCCAGCTTCGATTCCAGCAAGCTTGAAAACCCCAGCGGATCGGACGGCACGCCCGGGCCGGGCGTCATGCCCGCGCCCGGATTGACCTTGAAGCCGCGCCCTTCCGTGCCACGATAGGTCAGGTCTTTTTTCGACAGATAGCCTTCGCCGGCCAGGTAATCGATCAGCAGATCCTTGTCGGTGGCATTCACCTGCTGGTCCATGATGCCGCGCTTGAGGCTTTTGGCCAGCAATTCGTCGACATAGCCGCGCATGTCGGCCTTGACTTCGAACTGGCGCAGGCGCTTGCCCTTTAATGGTCCCGCGGCGTCGTCGTTGTAAATGTACGCCGCATCGTTATCGTTGTTGAACAACTCCAGCGGCACATTGAAGGCGCTGGTGTAGTGCAGTGTGGAACGGTGGTTGAACGGAATGCGCCACGGGCCGAAATTGATGTACTGGCCCTGGTCGAATTTGCATACCTGCTTTTCGCCGCCCAGCTCTTCCAGCACGGTGCCGGTGCGCGCAGTCTGGCAGCGGCCGCCGGCGAAATCGCGCGCTTCGAGCACTTTGCAGGTATAGCCGAGTTTGCTCAGCTCGAACGCTGCCGTCATCCCGGCCAGGCCGGCGCCGAGGATGACCACGGTTTTGCCTTTGCCGCTGCCCTGGAGCGCAGGCGGCGCGTCGCGCGTCGAGGCAATATCCATGCCCCAGGCTTTCATGCTGGCCAACAAGAAGCCGCTGCCACCGACGGCCAGCGCTTTGCCGAGGAAATCCCGGCGGGTAGGGAGAATGGAAGAGAATGCGGGCGGCGTCTTGATCATGGTTACCTGGAGAGTTGAGAAAGCGGCAAGAGAGACACCCATCCATCGTCAGCAAGACTTATGCCAAGGAGCGGACACCCCGCGCGGCGCCTCATTGCACTGCGGCAGTGCGTCTTCGGCGGCAGAAAATGGTGCGGCAGCATTTTTAACGCGCGAAAATAAGTTTTTCCAAAGGCTAAGGTGTGCGGGCAGTGGATAGTGAAATGCTAAGGTTGTGCGATCAGCCACGGGCATGACGCGCCGTGGCTTCACCTTATTTTCTGGAGCAACAGGATGGCCAAAACAGTCGGGGATTTTTTTGTCGAGCGCCTGCTCGAATGGGGCGTACGCCGGATTTACGGCTATCCGGGCGACGGCATCAACGGTGTCATTGGCGCGCTCGACCGGTTGGAAGGAAAAATCGAATTCATCCAGGTGCGGCATGAAGAAATGGCCGCCTTCATGGCTGCTGCGCATGCCAAATTCACCGGCGAGCTGGGCGTTTGCCTGTCCACCGGCGGCCCCGGCGCCACCCACATGATTACCGGCCTTTACGACGCCAAGCTCGACCACATGCCGGTGCTTGCCATTTGCGGCCAGGCCGCGCGCAGCATTCGCGGGGCGCACTACCAGCAGGAAATCAACCTCGACCGCATGTTTGCCGATGTCGCCGAGTATGTGCAGGAAGTCGCGGTACCGGCGCAGGTGGCCCACGTGCTCGACCGGGCCATCCGCATCGCGACCGCGCGGCGCGGTGTCGGCGTGGTGATCCTTCCCAACGATTTGCAGGAGCTGCCGTACGAAGCGCCACCGCGCGAACATGGCAGCGTGTTTTCGGGCAGCGGCTATTCCGCACCGAAAATTGTGCCGTTCGACGCAGATTTGCAGCGCGCCGCAGCGGTCCTCAACGAAGGCAAGAAAGTCGCCATCCTGGTGGGCGCGGGCGCGGTGAATGCGCTCAGCGAGATCATCGCGGTGGCAGATAAACTCCAGGCGGGACTGGCCAAAGCACTATTGGGCAAGTCGGCTGTCCCGGACGATATCCCGTGGGTCACCGGCTCGATCGGCATTCTCGGCACGAAAACCAGCTGGGAAATGATGAGCGATTGCGACACGCTGCTGATGATCGGCACCGCGTTCCCGTACGCCGAATTCCTGCCGAAAACCGGCCAGGCACGCTGCGTGCAGATCGACATTGACGCGGCCATGCTCAGCATCCGCTACCCGGCCGATGTCAACCTGCATGGCGACAGCGCGCTGACGCTGGCCGCGCTGCTGCCGCTGCTGGAACAAAAGACCGACACCAGCTGGCGCGCAAAAATCGTCGCGTCGATGGTCGACTGGTGGAAGGTTGCCGAAGACCGCGCGCTGCAGCACGCCAACCCGATCAATCCGCAGCGGGTAGCGTGGGAACTGTCCCCTCGCCTGCCGGCCAACGCCATCATCACCAGCGACTCCGGCTCCTGCGCCAACTGGTATGCGCGCGACGTAAAAATCCGGCGCGGCATGATGTGCTCGCTGTCGGGCGGGTTGGCCTCGATGGGTGCGGCAGTGCCGTATGCCATTGCCGCCAAGTTTGCGCACCCGGCCCGCAGCGTGATCGGCATGGTGGGCGATGGCGCCATGCAGATGAGCAATATGGCCGAGATGATTACCGTGGCCAAATACTGGAAACAGTGGGCCAATCCGACGCTGATCATCTGCGTGTTCAACAACGAAGACCTGAACCAAGTGACGTGGGAGCAACGCATCATGGAAGGCAACCCGAAGTTCGAGACCACGCAGAACATCCCGAACGTGCCGTATCACAAATTTGCCGAGATGATCGGGCTGGTTGGCATTTATTGCGATTCAGACGAAGGCGTGGCCGCGGCGTGGGAACGCGCTTTCGCTGCCGACCGCCCTGTCATCCTCGAATTCAAAACCGACCCGGAAGTGCCGCCGCTGCCGTCGCACATCACGTTCGAGCAGGCAAAGCACTTCATGACCACGGCCGTCAAAGGCGACCCGAGCGGCGGGGCAATGTTGATGGGCGCTGCAAAACAAATCCTCAGCAGCATCCTGCCGCATAAATCTTGATTTATTAACTTATTTGGAGGCACCATGGCAGTCAAACTGAAACCAATCGCATCGCAAGTCATCGTCATCACCGGCGCCACGAGCGGCATCGGCCTGACCACGGCGCGCATGGCCGCAAAACAAGGCGCGCAACTGGTCCTCGCCGCGCGCGACGCAAACGCACTCGATCAACTGGCCGCTGAAATCCAGCAGGCCGGCGGCAGTGCGCTGGTGTTTCCGGTGGACGTGGGCGACAAGAAGCAGGTCACGGCCCTGGGCAATGCCGCCGTGCAGCGCTTCGGCCGCATCGATACGTGGGTCAACAATGCCGGCATTTCTATCTACGGCAAACACGAAGACGTGCCGTTGGAAGATCAGGAGCGCCTGTTCCAGACCAATTTCTGGGGCGTCGTGCATGGCTCGATGGTAGCGTTGGGCCTGATGAAGAAGGATGGTGGCGCGATCATCAACCTGGGCTCGGAACTGTCAGACCGCGCAGTGCCGCTGCAGGGAATGTACTCGGCATCGAAGCATGCGGTGAAAGGCTTTACCGATTCGCTGCGCATGGAAATTGAAAAGGACGGCGTGCCCATTTCCGTCTCGCTGATCCGCCCGGCCGGCATCGACACGCTGTTTACCAACCACGCGCGCAACTACATGGAGAACGCGCCGGAATTGCCGGCGCCGTTGTATGCGCCGGAACTGGTAGCGGAATCCATCCTGTTCGCCGCGCAGCACGTGAAACGCGATATTTTCGTCGGCGGGGCGTCGCGCGCCGTGTCGCTCACTGCCAACATCGCACCGCGTCTGCTCGACAAGTTCATGGACCTGATGATGTTCCGCCAGCAGCAAAAAAAGGGGCTGCCATCGGCGCCCAACCGCATCGATTCGCTGTACGCATCGAACGGTCGCGAACTGCAGCAGCGCCTGGGCGGCCATGACAGTAAAGTGCACGAATCGTCGCCCTATACTTTCCTGGCAACGCGCGGCCGCAAGCCGCTGGCATTGTCGGTACTGGTGGGCGGGGCACTGCTGACAGCGTGGGCGCTGAAGGGCAAAACGACGAAGGAGACCAACGCGTAGCCTGCTGCGTAAACTCCTACATGTTGCCGGCGTGCAAGCCGATATGATTGCTTGCTCGCAAGTATTAAGCTGGTGTCTTCATTCCAGGAGGCAACATGTCAACCCCACGCAAACCGCTTACATCCCAGGTCGTCGTCATTACCGGCGCCACCAGCTGCATCGGACTGGCCACGGCGCGCATGGCGGCGCGGCATGGCGCCTTGCTGATGCTTGCCGCCAGCAACGCCACCACGCTCGCGCGGCTGGCCAGTGAACTGCGCCAGGCGGGCGGCAAGGTTGAGGCGTTTCCGGTCGATGTGACGGTGGAAAGCGATGTCACCGCGCTTGGCAGCATGGCGGTGCAGCGGTTCGGGCGCGTGGACACCTGGATCAATGCGGGCATGGCGATGGACGATGCTGACGATGGTGACGACGTCAAGCCGGCGCCGGTCGCCTCGCGCCTGTTCAAGGCACATTACTGGGGCGCCGCACATGGTTCGAACGTGGCAAAGCGCCTGATGCGCGACGGTGGCACCATCATCAACCTGGACTCCCTCGCCAGCGCCCGTCATGGTGTGAAAGGCTGTACCGATGCGCTGCGCGCCGCCGTTGAAGCCGATGGCATGGCGCTCTCCGTCACGCTGATCCACGCGGCCCGCACCGGCCGCGCCGACATGCACGACGCGCCGCACCTGGTGGCCGAAGCGATCCTGCACGCGGCCCAGTACGCACAGCGCGACGTGGTGGTGGGCGGCGCCGCTCACACACCCGCCCCCCGTAATCGCCTGGCGCCCCGCCTGCTGGAAAAATGCATGGACTTCATCGGCCTGCGCCACGCCCCCAAAGCTGCCCACTCCTGACCTGGACTATTCCTGATTACGGCCCGGGAATGGCGCGGCGGGTTTTGCCAGTCGCGCGCAGGCGCAGTTCAATCAGTTCGAGCATGCCCTGCGCCGCATGCGACAGGGCCTGATCCTGGCGCTGCACAATCAGAATCGGCCGCACCACCGCCTGCGTCTCGAGCGGGATGGCAATCAGATCCATGCTGCGAAACTGGAACAGCGTCAGTTCCGGCACCAGGCTGATGCCCAGCCCCTCTCCGATCAAACCCGCCACCGTGGCCAGGTGCTCCACTTCCAACCCTGAATGACGCACGTTCACGCCTGCCGTCAGCCGGTCGACATGCTGGCGCACGCTGGTCGATGGCGCCAGGTGAATCAGTTCGTGGCCGGCCAGATCGGTCAGCTTGATCCTGCGTTTTTTTGCCAGTACATGGTCGCGCCGGCAGACCAGGTAGAACGGATCGCTGCACAGCGTGCGCGTACTGAATTCGGCCAGGCTGGCACCGGGCGCGGTCAGTGCAAGGTCCACCTTCCCCATGCGCAGCAGGTGCAGGCACTGGTCCGACAGCGCATCGAACAGCTGCACCGTCACGCCGGGCCAGCTGCGCTTGTACTCGGCGATCACGGCCGGCAAACCATTTGCCGCCAGCGACGGCAAGGCGGCAATCGCCACCCTGCCCTTGCGGCGCGCAATGAAGTCGCCCATGTCGGTAAGCGCCGCGTCCAGGTCGGCCAGCAGCGCACGCGCCACATCGACGAACATCTCTCCTTCGGCCGTCAGGCTGACATTGCGCGTGTCGCGCACCACCAGTTGCGCGCCCACGGCGGCCTCGAGTTTCTGGATGACGGCAGAAAAGGCCGACTGCGACAGGTGACAGCGCTCGGCTGCGCGGGTGAAGTGGCGGGTGTCGTTCAGCGCGAGAAAAGCCTGCAGCTGGCGGGTGGAGAGATTCATCTGAAAAACCGCATAATCCATCGGAAAAAACCATTTTACAACTAAAATAACGCGGTCCAGAATGGATCCACAAGTGCCGCACAGACTGGCACACCCATTCGACCTGGAGACACTATGCTGGCACTGCTCGGCCTCTCCACCATCGCCCTGTTACTGGCGGCGATCCTCACCAAAAAAATGTCCCCGCTGGTGGCGCTCATCGCGATCCCGATCGCTGCGGCGCTGATTGGCGGCTTCGGCATGGAGACATCCAAATTCATCGTCGGCGGCATCACGAAAATTGCACCGGTCGCTGGCATGTTCGTCTTCGCCATCCTGTTTTTCGGGATCGTCACCGATGCCGGCATGCTCGATCCGGTCATCACCGGCATCCTGCGCATCGTCGGCAGCCGGCCCTCGCGCATCGTGCCGGGGACGGCCCTGCTGGCGCTGCTGATCCACCTCGACGGCTCCGGTGCGGTGACATTTTTGGTGACGATACCCGCGATGCTGCCGTTGTACACGCGGCTCGGCATCGACAAGCGCATCCTCGCCTGCGTGGCGTCGCTGGCGGCCGGCGTGAATTTCCTGCCCTGGACCGGGCCGATGATTCGTGCGTCGGCGGCGCTGCACATCCCCGTCAGCACGATCTTCATGCCGCTCATTCCCGTGCAGCTGGTGGGGCTGGCGTTCGTGTTCGGCGTGTCGTGGTGGCTGGGCCGCAAGGAAGAAATTCGCCTCGGCCTGACGCACGGTGCGCCCGTCGGCTTCGTGCACAATCACACGCTCACCGACGCGGAACGGGCGATTCGCCGGCCAAAAAACTTCTGGATCAATATCGCGCTCACCACCGTCGTGCTGGGCGTAATGATCAGCGGGAAAATCGATCCGGTGGTGATGTTCATGGTGGGCGTGGTGCTGGCGCTGATGATCAATTATCCGAATGTCGACCAGCAGCGCGCCCGCATCGATGCGCATGCCAAGGCGGCGCTGCTGATGGCGTCGATCCTGTTCGCGGCTGGCGTCTTCACCGGCATCATGAGCGGCTCCGGCATGTTGTCGGCAATGGCGAAAGCTGCCGTCGGTTTCGTGCCGCCCGAACTGGCCTCGCACATTCCCGCCGCGCTGGGCTTCGTGTCGATGCCGCTGTCGATGCTGTTCGACCCCGACTCGTTCTACTTTGGCGTGCTGCCGGTGATTGCCGAAGTGAGCGGGATGCTGGGCGTACCGCACGTGCAGGTGGCGCAGGCAGCGCTGCTGGGCCAGATGACGACCGGCTTTCCGGTCAGCCCGCTGACGCCGGCCACGTTCCTGGTGGCAGGCCTGGCCGGGATCGACCTGGCCGACCATCAGAAATTCACGTTTAAATATTTGTTCGCAGCGTCGGTGCTGATGACGGTGACGTGCATCGTCATCGGCGTCTTCCCATTGTGAAGGAAAACTGCATGAAAACCATCCGCATCGGCGCCGGCGCCGGCTACTCGGGCGACCGCATCGAGCCGGCCGTGGAGCTGGCCGAACACGGCGCCATCGACTATCTGATTTTTGAATGCCTGGCCGAGCGCACCATCGCGCTGGCCCAGCAGGCAAAAATGAAAGACCCAACCCTCGGCTACGACCCGCTGCTGGAGGCGCGCATGCTGGCCGTGTTGAAAATCTGTGCGGACAAGGGCATCAAGATTGTCACGAACATGGGTGCGGCCAATCCTCGCGCGGCGGCAGCAAAAATTCGGGAAATCGCCGTGCAGCTGGGCCTCCCGCACCTGAAAATTGCGGCAGTCGAAGGCGACGATGTGCTCGAACAGCTGCGCGCCGGCGACTACCGCGACGACAACGGTGCCCCGATCGCCGACCTGGGAACGCGCCTGCTGTCGGCCAACGCTTACCTCGGCGCGCAGCCGCTGGTGGCCGCGCTGGCGCAGGGCGCCGACGTGATCGTCACCGGCCGCGTGGCCGATCCGGCGCTGGTGCTGGCACCGTTGATCTTCGCATTCGGCTGGGCGATGGACGACTGGCAGCGCCTCGGCCGGGGCACGCTGGCCGGTCATTTGCTGGAATGCGCCGGCCAGGTGAGCGGCGGCTATTTTGCCGACCCGGGCGCCAAGGATGTAGCCAGCCTGGCGCGCCTGGGCTTTCCCATCGGCGTCGTCGGCGCAGATGGCAGCATCGAGATTACCAAGGTGGCCGGATCGGGCGGGTGCGTCACCACGGCCACCTGCACCGAGCAGCTGCTCTACGAAATCCACGATCCCGCCGCTTACCTGACGCCGGACGTGATCGCCGATTTTTCGCACGTGACAATGCAGGCGGTGGGGCTTGATCGCGTCGCGATTGCCGGCGCGACCGGGCACCCGCACAGCGGCTTGCTGAAGGTTTCGGTCGGCTACATCGACAGCTATATCGGCGAAGGCCAGATGTCGTACGCCGGTCCGGGCGCGCTCGCGCGGGCGCGCCTGGCGCAGGAAATCGTCATCGAGCGCCTGGCCATCACCGGGGTCGAAGTGACCGAGCTGCGTTGCGATTTGATCGGCCTGAACGCCATCCACGGCGATGCATTGGCCGCGAATGCGCCCGAACCCTATGAAGTACGGCTGCGCGTGACCGGCCGCACCAGCAGTCTGCGCGAAGCCGTCAGGATCGGCAATGAAGTCGAAACGCTGTACACATGCGGGCCGTCGGGCGGCGGCGGCGCCACCAAAACCGCGCGCGAAGTAGTGGCGGTGCGCTCCACGCTGATGCCGGCCGCGCTGGTGCAACCATCCATTCATTTCGAGGAGTTCGACCATGCAGCTGCATGACATTGCCCACGCCCGGGCCGGCGACAAAGGCGATGTATCGAATATCTCGCTGATCGCCTATCGCCCCGAAGATTATCCGTGGCTGGAGCAGCACGTAACGGCGGAACGCGTGCGCGCGCACTTTGCCGGCATCGTCCACGGCGAGGTCACGCGCTACCTGCTGCCGCAACTGGGCGCGATGAATTTCGTCATGCAGCAGGCGCTCGGCGGCGGCGTCACGCGCTCGCTGGCGCTCGACGCGCACGGCAAATGCCTCGGCGCGGCCTTATTGACCATGATGGTGCCAGAGCGCTGAGGTCCCTGATGCGCTGACGCGCCAATTCTGGCATTATTGCTTCAAGTAAATATTGAAGCCATTGCTGCCCACGATGAACAGCCCACAAATTGCCACCATCGACTTGCCCGATCCGTGCGCCCTGCAACTGCAAACCCTCAAGCAGGCGTTGTTGCGGGGCGCCGGCATGCCGGCGGGTGCCATGAGCGCCGATCTGACGCCCGACACGATGGAATTGCTGGGCAAATTGCTGGCCGCATCGCTGCAGGGCAGTATCGACTTACTGGCCTTGCGCTCGCTGGTCAAGCAGGAAGTGCATTCGGATGTCACCACCGTGTTGGTACGTAACAACAATCCATTAAAGTTTTTCCCCGACAGTCAGACAGTCCTGACGCAGATGCTGCGCAAAAAAATGCCTGGTTTTATGGAGCCGCTCGAAGCCGTCGACGATGCGCTGGCCGACCTGCATGCGCACCAGGCGGGCATGACGGCCGGTGCGCGCGCAGGCATGCTGGACGCGCTGGCCAATCTGGCGCCCGATCGGGTCGGTGCAACGCTGCCGCCGCCAAATTTGGCCGACAAGCTGTTGCCGCACCGGCGCGGCCAGGCACAGTGGCAGGCATATCAGGCGCGCCACAGTATGGCCGTGGAAGGCGTCGACGCGCAGCTGCATGGCGCGGCTTTTCTCGCCGCTTACGATGACGCAGTCCTGAAGGCAGCGGCCTCGCCCCGGAAGAAAATCGCGTGAGCGGCGCCGCGCTGCGCCTGTCCTGCGCCCAGGTCAGCGACATCGGGATGCGCGCCGAGAACGAAGACTACATCGGCATGACGCGCCATGGCACGCTCGCCTGCTTCGTCGTGGCCGATGGCACTGGCGGGCACGCTGGCGGAGCAGTCGCGTCGAAGCTGGTAGTCGACGCGATGCTGGGCGCGTTTGATGCAGCGCCAGTGTGCGACAGCGGCGCCTTGCGCGCCGGCGTGGCCGCGGCCAGTGCGCGCGTGGCAATGGCACGGCGCGCCAGCCCGGCCTTGTCCGACATGAGTTCGACGGTGGCAGCGGTGATTGTCGACGAAGCCGCCGCACAGACCGTGTGGGCGCATCTGGGCGACACGCGGGTCTACCTGTTTCGCACCAACCGGCTGCTGGCGGTCACGCTTGACCATAGCCTGGCGCGCCAGTTGCTCGATAGTGGCCTGGGCAGCGTGCGCGATGTGCGGGTGCACCCGCAACGGCACATTTTGCTGGCCGCAGTCGGGGCCGAAAACGATACGGTCGCCAGCACCAGCGATGGCGCCGTGGCGCTGCAGGCCGGCGATGCCCTGCTGCTGTGCACCGACGGCCTGTGGGAGTGGCTGACCGACGCGCAAATGGCAACGGCGCTGGCGGCCACGTCGACCTGCGACGCGTGGCTGATGGCGATGTGCGATGTCGCCGCGGCCGCTGCTTCAACCTCGGTGAAAGACCGTGACAATTTTTCTGCCTGCGCAATCCGCGTGCATGCAGCGGGTGAAACAACATGACCACCGTCGGCACCACACCCACCATCCGTCCCGGAAAAACCACCGGGCCCAACGCCACTGGCGGCACCGAGAACGCGCTTCCCGCCGGCACCCGGCTGGCGGACTTCGAGATCATCGACGTACTCGGCGAAGGCGGCTTCGGTATCGTCTATCTGGCGTTCGACCATGCACTGCACCGCACCGTCGCCATCAAGGAATTCATGCCGTCGGTGCTGGCGATGCGTGGTCATGAAGGCGCCGTGACGCTGCGCGCCGAACGCCACCACGATACGTTCCAGGGCGGCCTGAAAAGCTTTATCAACGAAGCGCGCCTGCTGGCCCAGTTCGACCATCCGGCGCTGGTGAAAGTGCACCGCTACTGGGAACAGAACCAGACCGCGTACACGGCGATGCAGTATTACGAAGGCCGCACCGTCAAGGACATCGTCGGCACCCATCCGGAACTGGTCGACGAAGCGTGGTGCCGGCGGATGCTCGCCCAGGTGATGCAGGCGCTCGAAATGCTGTACACGATGCAGATCGTGCACCGCGACGTCTCGCCGGACAACATCATCGTGCAGGACAGCGGTGAAGCGGTGCTGCTCGACTTCGGCTCGGCGCGCGAAATCATCGGCGACATGACGCGCTCGGTGACAGTGATTTTAAAACCCGGTTACGCGCCGGTGGAGCAGTATGCCAACGATGCGTCGCTCGAACAGGGCCCGTACACCGATATCTACGCGCTGTGCGCCGTGGTGTATTTCGCGATCACCGGCAAAGCCCCCGCCAGTGCGATTGCCCGCATGGTGCAGGACCCGATGGTCAAGCTGACGGCGCTGGCGCCATCCGACTACAGCCTGGAATTTCTCACCGCGATCGACCAGGGCCTGGCCGTGCTGGCCGAAGACCGTCCGCGCACGATCGCGGCATTTCGCGCCCTGCTTGGCGTGGCCGCAATCGACGCCCCGGTGGCGCGCCCGACAAGCGCCAACAAGCGTTTCACACCAGACGACCTGGCGGTAGCGCCCGATCCTGCGGCCGTTATGGCGACGCCGCCAAAGTTGGGCAAAGGGTCGGGCCTGACGCGGTTGCCGTCACCGGTCTCCGCTGCTGCTGCTGCTGCTGCGGCCGCTGCTGCTGCTGCGGTTGATGCGGCCGCTGCTACCCGGGTACTGGCGCCGGCATCAGGCAAATCGCCGAAGCCGGCCCAGCGTGCACGCTGGATCTATATTGCAGCCGGGCTGGCAGTGGCGGTGGCCGTCAGCGTGACGCTGCAACTGCTTGGCAAACCCATGGATGTCGTCAAAGTCGCTGCCGCCGAACCGCGCCGCACGGTGGTGTCGGCTGCCGATATCGCCGGGGTCGAAGAAGCAACGGCGCCCGTTGCTGCAGCATCGGTGGCAATTGCGCCGGCTGCGGTGGAAACGGTCGCCGCGGAAGAAATCCTGGCGGCGTCACAACCACCACCGCCACCCGCACCCGCACCAGTAACCCCGATGATGCCCGTTACGCTGGCCATCAAACCATGGGGCACGGTCTCCATCGATGGCCGCGAGCGCGGCGTCAGCCCACCGCTCAAGCGCCTGATGCTGCCCGCCGGGACGCACGAGGTACGCGTCGTCAACCCGGCTTTTCCGGCATACACGACCAGCATCACGGTCAAGAAAAACGGCAGCACAAATGGCAGCACCACCGTCGCCCACGATTTCGGCGCGGCGGCGTCGCCGTCGCCGCCTTTGCCACACTAAATACAGCATCACGTACAGGAATCTGGAATGAAACGACCGTTACTCATCGCGCTCTGCGCCATCCTCGCGGCGTGCACCGATACCAAACCGGCGGGACCGGCTGCGGGTGTGTCCATGACGGCCACGGCACCGGCGTCTGCCCCGGCCCGGACAGCGACTGCCGCGTCCGGCGTCGCAACGCCAGCGGCGCCCATGCCACTGTCCGCGCTCGACGATGGCATCGCGCTGTACGACAAGGGCGACTACAACGGCGCGATCAGGAAGCTGGCGATGGCCAACGTGCCCGCGGCGCCAAAAGCGACACAACTGGCGGCGCTGAAATACACCGCATTCAGCTACTGCCTGACGAACCGCCAGACGCTGTGCCGCCAGCAGTTCGAGAAGGCGTTGAAAATAGACGCAACCTTCGATCTGGAGCCAGGCGAAAAAGGTCATCCGTTATGGGGCCCGGTGTTTTCGAAAGTGAAGAAAAACAGGAAGTAAGCTTTGCCATGGTTTTTGATCCACATCAACGATTTTCTTGATGCGAATCAATAAGCTTCTCTTCGTAGTATTTCAAACGAAGAAAGGTCTGCACCATGAACAAATCCATTATCAGCCTGCTGGTCGCGTCCACCCTTTTTACGGGCGGCGCCGCGATGGCAGAAGAATCCCCTTGGCTGGTGCGCGTGCGCGCCGTCCACATCGATCCGGCCGACAAGTCCGATCCGGTCGGTGGCGTCGGCGCCAGCGACCGCCTGCACGTCTCCGACAAGTGGATCCCGGACCTCGATATCTCGTACTTTTTCACGCCCAACTGGGCGGCGGAACTCGTCCTGACATATCCGCAAAAGCATACGGTGACGCTGGACGGCGCCAGCATCGGCACCTTCAGACACCTGCCGCCAACCCTGACGGCGCAGTATCACTTTTTACCTGGCAGGGTCTTCAATCCGTATGTCGGCGCGGGGATCAACTACACGCTGATCTCGAAGGTCCATCTGCTGGGTAACGGCGCGCGGCTGGAGCACGACAGCGTGGGCCTGGCGTTGCAGGCGGGCGTGGACTACCGCATTGACGAACGCTGGTCGATCAACGTGGATGTCAAAAAGCTGCAGCTGCGCAGCGATGTGACGATCGGCGGCGTGCATGCCAGCCGGGTGAAAGTCGATCCGGTGTTGCTGGGCGTGGGCGTGGGGTATCGGTTCTAGCGCGATCACATTGCATCGAGCACGGTCATCGCTTTTTTCAGCCTGGCGGTGTGGGCAGTTTCTCCAGCGCAGGTCATCACCAGCTCATGCGTCGCGCGGGTCATTGCCACATACAGCAGGCGCGCTTCGTCTTCAGGCAACTCGTCGTCTTTCAACGCCGCGCCCAGGCCCGGAATGCCCACCAGCGAAAATTCCAGCCCCTTGCTGCTGTGCATGGTGATCAGCTTGACACTGTCGTGGCTGGATGAATAGGCATTGCCCTTCGCCTGCTGCCACTGAAATGGAATCGCGCGGCGTTCCAGCACGTCCGCCAGCGCTTTGCCGATGCCATACCGCCGATAGATCAGGCCCATCTCGTGCCACGGCGTGCCGGTCCGGTTCGCTGCGGTGAGCTTGTCGGCCAAAAATTCCGCTTCTTTCTGCAGGTTTGGCAATTCCACCAGGACAGGTTTGGGGCCGTGCCGGCCGGTACTCATCGGCTGCACGGTAGGCGCTTCATCGTCTTCCGTGTTGTGCGCAGTGAGGAGTTTCGCGGCAAAGGCGCGCGCCACCGCCAGAATTTCGGCAGTATTGCGATAGTTCAGTTTCAATATGGTGGTGTGGCCCACGGCCTCCACACCCACGCTGGAAAACGAGAATGTGCGTTTGCCGGCTTTTTGATAGATCGATTGCGCATCGTCATACAGCACCAGCAAGGACTTCGTTGCGGGATTGACCATCTGCACGATCAGCTTGAACCATGCAGGTTTGAAGTCATGCCCCTCATCGATCAGGATGGCATCGTATTGGCCACGCGGAATCTGTTCACGGTCCACTCCACGGATAACATTTTCGACACACCCTTCGAAAAAAGCATCCAGGTCCGCAGTTCTCGGCGGCTTCTCAACGTGATAGGTGTCCAGCTGACGCACGCACCACGCGTGGAAATTGACTGCCACTACTTTGCCGGTCAGTCCCTTCTGCTCGATCATTGCGCTCAATTTCGCCGCGAGCGTCTTGTTGTAGCAAAGGATCGCGATTGGTTGCTGGCAAAGCTTGGCAAGATATTCGGCACGGTAGCCGAGTATCAGCGTTTTACCGGAGCCAGCGACGCCGTGAATGACGCGGTGGCCATCGCCGAGGCTACGCGCCAGCAGCTCTTGCTGCAGATCCATCACGCGTAACAGGTCTGGCATCTCCGTCGTGATCTGGCCGCTGTCGTCGAACAAATCTGCCTGGGCGGGAATCCGCACTTCAGGAAAGATATGCCAGCGCACCCTGTCGATTTGCGGCAGCGATAACTTCATCTTGAATTTGACGGGGAACATGCCCCACAGCCGCGCCTGGAAGTCCCCGGCATCGACACTTTCAGTCATCTCGTCCTGGCAAATGACGAGGTGCGGTGGCAGCACTTCTCCCAGTTGACCATCGTCGAACTGCTTCCGTGTAATGTTGCTCAACACGACACCGCTCCCGTACGGAAAGAAGAACTTTCCCTTCAGACTGCCCGACGGCCAGACCAGCATTGGATCGCGCTCGAGTTTATTTGTCACTGCGTACAAGTATTGGCGCGCCTGAACCAGGGGATTGAGCACCTCTTTCGTGCCGGCGTCGGTAACGATGAGCGCATGCTCTTTCGTCATGCTGCTGACGGTTCTCACGCGCCAATCCTTTACCTCCAGCACGAGCAATCCGCGCGC
This sequence comes from Pseudomonadota bacterium, assembly GCA_030853745.1. GTDB lineage: Bacteria > Pseudomonadota > Gammaproteobacteria > Burkholderiales > Burkholderiaceae_D > JALYUM01. The sequence continues at coordinate 51,708 of JALYUM010000190.1, forward strand.
GGGATGAAACACAATGAAATCAGGATGCTGGCTGCGTTCGCCAATGCTGACGTCGTACCAACAGAGGTAGTCTTCCTCCAGCTTTTCTTCCAGCCGACCAGCGAAACGGCGCTCGCCTGACGTCATGCGGGATGTGCAGCTGCTAAATGAAGGGATCAGTATTGCCATCTGTGCTTTCCTATAGATTCAGCAATGTTAGCTGGAGTGACAGGAATGGGAGGCAAAAATACTATTTCACCAAGGAAATATTTTCATATTGTTGTAAAGATGTGCCTTTGGGAAATAGGTGTCGCGGCGAAAGAAGTTCATTGGGCACGGTAAAATAACCGGCTTTGCTGCCAAACCCATCGCGAAACATCGATGTACGCCATTCCATGATTATCCGTGACCGCCCTGCGGGCTTTGCCCTGTTTTTCATTGTGCGTGGCTCGATCCTCGCCGCCATCTGGAGGGTTCTCCTTCTCAACATCGTCATTGCCGTCTTCGTCACCATGGCACACGGCATGATCTTCCACGAAAAAGTGACGCTGACGACCATCCCGTTTACGCTGATTGGCCTGGCGCTGGCCATTTTTCTCGGCTTCCGCAATTCCGTCGCCTACGACCGCTATTGGGAAGGCCGGCGCTTGTGGGGCCAGCTGGTGGCAAGCAGCCGCAATCTGGCGCGGCAATGTCAAAGCCTGATCACCGCTGACGTGCCGGCCGACGCCACGCAAGGCTTGGCCGACGTGCGCGTGCGCATGGTGTTGCGCACGATCGCGTTTGCCCATGCATTGCGCCTGCAGCTGCGTTCCACCCGGGCCGGCGTTAGCGATGTGGCCGGCCTGCTGACGGAGAACGAAATGGCGCGGATCGGGACCTCGTCGAGCGATACTAATTTTTTGATGCAGCGCATGGGCGCCGACGTGCGCGCGTGCCTGGCCGACCAGCGCCTGGACGGGCTGAGGGCAGCGAACATCGACGACACACTGTCAACGATGGTCACCGTCGCGGCGGGCTGCGAGCGCATCAAGAACACGCCGATCCCGTTCGCGTACACACTGCTGCTGCACCGCACCGCGTATCTGTATTGCTTCCTGCTGCCGTTCGGGCTGGTGGACACGATCGGCTTCATGACACCGGTGGTGGTGGCAATTGTCGCCTACACGTTCTTCGGCCTCGACGCCGTCGGCGACGAGATCAGCGAGCCGTTCGGCGAGCGCAGCAATCACCTGCCGCTCAATGCGCTGTGCCGCACGATCGAGATCGACATGCGCGAAGCGCTGAACGATGCGACGATCCCGGCTGCATTAAAGCCGGTGCACTTTCAGCTGACATGAAACACACCCTCTTCCTGTTCGACCTGGACGATACGCTGCTCGACTTCAAAGCGTCGGAACAGCTCTCCTTTACGCGCACCATGGAAGCGCTCGGCGTGGCCGGCGACCTGTCCAGCCTGTTCGCCCGATACCAGGCAATCAACCTGGACCTCTGGCGCCGCTTCGAAACCGGCGCCGTCACCAAGGATTTCCTCAAGATAGAGCGGTTCCGCGCAAGCTTCGCCGACCATGGCCTCGCGCACGACGCGGCGCGCGCGAGCGACCTGTATATGGCGTCGTTATCCGAGACGGTCGTGCTGATCGATGGCGCGGTGAAGGTTTGCCAGACGCTCGCTGCCATCGGTGAGGTGGGCATCATCACGAATGGCGTCGACCATATCCAGCGCCGCCGCATCGCCAGTTCTGGCCTGCAACCGCACATCTCGTTCGTGGCCACCTCCGAAGCCTGCGGCTACGCCAAGCCCGATGAACGTTTCTTCGCCTATTCCGCCAGCCTCGCGCGCACGATCGAGAAGCACGAGACCATCATCATCGGCGACCGGCTCGACGCCGACATTCTTGGTGCGAACCGGTACGGGATCGAGAGTTGCTGGTTCAATCCCGGACGTTTGCGCAACACATCGGCGGCGGTGCCGACCTGCGAGGTGACAAGCCTTCACGAAGTTGTGCCGGCGTTGCAAAGGCTGGCGCTGGGCTGAGTTGAGCGACGGGTGCCTTCAGGTATAGTCAAGTCCCTCCTTATGAATAGTCTGAACTGCATGACTTGGTGGCCCACTCTCTCCTCGCTCGGCGGTCTCGACATCACCGGCCCCCTTGCGCTGGCAATCGCGGCATGGCTGGCCGGCGCACGCAACTGGTGCCTGGCGTTGACATGGTGCCTGCTGTTCGGCGCCGCAATGGCAGTCACGGCCGCATCCCAGATGGCGTTTATCGGCTGGGGTGTCGGTGTTGAGTCGCTGTCGTTCACCGGATTTTCCGGGCACGCCATGCGCGCGGCGGCGGTGATTCCGGTGGCGCTATTCCTGCTGCTGGAAGAAAAAGGCGCACGGTGGCAACTGGTTGCGGTGCTGGCCGGCGCACTGGTAGCAATCGGCGTGGCAATTGCGCGTGTAAAAGTGGGCGCCCACTCGCCCAGCGAAGCATGGACCGGCTGCCTGCTCGGCCTGATCACCGCCGGGCTGTTCATCGCGCGCGTGCGCGTGGCCCGTCCCGACGCGCCCCGGCCCCATGTCATTTTGCTGGCCATGCTGACGGCAGCCATCCTGCTGCCGCGCCCGGAAGCGATGAATTCGTACCAGTTGCTGACCGCAGTCACCCTGGCACTTTCCGGACACGATCGCGTTTATGAGCGTGGGGACTGGCAACCTGCGCCGATGCCGTACACGCCACCATGCGCACCTGAGCGGGTACGTTTCAGCTTCATTTGTACGTGAGCGCATAAAGAAAGACCTGCCGACACGGAAGTCTTTATTTATTGGCTGTGTTGGTAGGCCTCCCGTGAGTCGAACACAGCACCAACGGGTTATGAGTCCTTCCTGCTGATCGTCGAGGGTTGTTAATAGCAGTCAAATCAACAGGGTACGTACGGCGTCGGCCGGGTGCGTGGGCTTCTTCAACTGAACTTCGGCTAAAGTTGAGCTTGCTTAAATTGTCGGGTCGTCGATTACGAAAGAATTGGTTCCTCATAAGGAGGATACATGGCACTCGACGTTTATCTGCAGATCGACGGTATCAAGGGCGAATCGGCCGACTCAGCCCATCAAGGCTGGATTGAACTTACATCCGCGCAATGGGGGGTTAAGCAGCCCAAAAGTGCGACAGCTTCCACTGGCGGTGGACATACCGCTGAGCGGTGCGAACATCAGACTTTGGCGATCACGAAGCTGGCGGATCTGTCTTCGCTGCTAATGATGATGTATTCATCCATGGGCAAGACAATTCCCAAGGCGAAGCTGGAATTCATGCGCGCTGATGGCAATGGAATTCCGATCAAATATTACGAAGTCGAACTGGAAAACGTCCTGATCGCCAGCGTAAGCCAGGCGGCGCATGGCGGCAACATTCTGCACGATGTCGTTGGCTTGCGGTTTTCAAAAATTAGATGGAAGTACACACAGCAAAAAATTGGCGGGGGCACCTGCGGCAATACGGCTGGCGGCTGGGACTTGTCCACGAACCGTTGCGCGTAGGAGGCACAATGCCTGGACTTCAACCAAAGGATGGGCGCGGCTACTTCATGCTTCCGCAGGCGCCCGAAGATGCCGGCTACTACGTGTATGGCACACCAACCAATGGCGGGGGCCAATTCGGGCATCCCGCGATACTCTCCCTTCTTTATTGGGTCGAGCACCAATGGCAGCCGACAGATGCGCGAAAGTTCGGCATCGGTAACATTAGCAAGGCAGAGGGCGTGGAGTACCCAAAGCACAAATCACATAAAGATGGGCTGCAGGTAGACGTACGTGCAATGCGAATTGACGGTCAGCAGACCGTGATCTGGTGGAACCATGAAGGGTACGACCGCGCCGCCACAGCAAAATTGATCGCACTTTTCAAATCACACCCTCACGTAAAAAAAATCCTTTTTAACGACCCGGAAATCCACGGAGTAATGCCCTGGGACAAACATGATGACCATTTCCACGTCGCGCTATGGGAATCGCTGAAATGAAAATTACCTACTTTCTGCTTGCCGCCGCATGGTGCCTGCATGGACCTGCAAGCGCCCGGGAACAAGCTGTGGACCCTGCACCAACCAAACCGATGAAAGCTGAATACTCGATCTATTCCGGAGAATTGGGCGATGAGCGAGCGCCAACGGGAACGGATCGCAAGTTGGCCATCGAAATTGGCGGCCAGGCGGCCAAGGACATCTTCGATTCGATCTACCCGGATTCGAAGGTCACTTGCAGCGACGAAAAAGGCGAACGCCTGCGCAGAAAAGAGCACCTGTGGTGTTCGTTCGCGCCTTCCGATGGATATCGTTGCTACTTCGGCTTTGACCTGCGCAATGGCAAGAGCATCGGTGGCGCGAGCTGCTGATAAAACGTTAGCGCGCTGAACGGCACATCCCGGTCGAAGTTTTATGCCTTTCAGGATAAGCTAAATTTCTATACCTGAATTTTCTGAACCAGCGGACCGCATCAATTTAGAAGGAAAGTCGATTCCTTGCCTTGGTGTATTTGCTGTCAGTAAGGTCATCCAATCACCCCTATCTCAACATTGAGCAAGCTGAGGCGCGACTTCCGCTCGCGCTTCATCAACGTCAGGGACCACAACGCTGGCCATGCCCGTGCGACGTGCGTATCTATCATCTGACCACCCGGTCGAAGCAGGAACACTCAATCCCTTATCGTGCTGGAAGCTCATTGGACAAGAAGTGGACAAGAGATCGAAGGACACAAATGAAAAAGGGCTAGCTTCATGCTAACCCCTTGAATTTAAGACAGAATTTGGTAGGCCTCCCGTGAGTCGAACACGGCACCAACGGATTATGAGTCCGCTGCTCTAACCAAGCATGAGCTAGAGGCCCGGAGATCGTTGTGGCGAACATCTCGCCACTGCACCGGGGTGACCGCTGAGCGGTGTTGCCGGTAACGAAGTGGCGAGAGGATAATAGCTTTAGCGGTGAGGCGTCAAGGCTTGTTCAGCTCGGCGCCACTGTTACCTGCCCGTTAGCTGCCAGTTACCTGACACATACCCGCTAGTTACCTGCTTCGAGGAAGCTTTTCAGCTTGTCGGAGCGCGATGGGTGGCGCAGTTTGCGCAGCGCCTTGGCTTCGATCTGGCGGATGCGCTCGCGCGTCACGTCGAACTGTTTGCCAACCTCTTCCAGCGTGTGGTCGGTCGACATCTCGATGCCGAAACGCATGCGGAGCACTTTGGCTTCACGTGGCGTCAAGGAATCGAGCACGTCCTTGACGACGCCACGCATCGACGCGTGCAGCGCAGCATCCGATGGCGCCAGCGTGTTGTTGTCTTCGATAAAGTCGCCCAGGTGGGAGTCGTCATCGTCGCCAATCGGGGTTTCCATCGAGATCGGCTCTTTGGCAATCTTCATGATTTTCCGGATCTTATCTTCCGGCATTTCCATTTTGATCGCCAAGGTTGCTGGATCTGGTTCCGCGCCGGTTTCTTGCAAAATCTGGCGCGAGATGCGGTTCATCTTGTTGATCGTTTCGATCATGTGCACCGGGATACGAATCGTGCGCGCCTGGTCAGCGATCGAACGCGTGATCGCCTGGCGAATCCACCACGTGGCGTACGTCGAAAACTTGTAGCCGCGGCGGTATTCGAATTTATCCACCGCCTTCATCAGGCCGATGTTGCCTTCCTGAATCAAGTCGAGAAATTGCAGGCCGCGGTTGGTGTATTTCTTGGCGATCGAGATCACCAGCCGCAGGTTGGCCTCGGTCATTTCGCGCTTGGCTTTGCGCGCCTTCATTTCACCCGCCGCCATTTGACGGTTGATGTTGCGCAGGTCCGGCAGCGGCAGTACGACGCGCGCTTGCAGGTCAATCAGGCGTTGCTGCAACTCTTTTACGGTGGGAATGTTGCGGCCCAGGATGGCGCTGTAGGCATGGCCGGCGTTGACTTCGCCATCGACCCAGTCCAGGTTGGTTTCATTGCCCGGAAAGACCTTGATGAAGTGAGCGCGTGGCATCCCGCAGCGATTCACGGCAACGTCGAGGATCTGCTTTTCGATGTGGCGCACTTCATCAACCTGGCCGCGCAGGGTATCGCACAGCTTTTCGACAACCTTTGCCGTGAAGCGGATCGCCAGCAACTCGTTGGAAATGGTTTCCTGGGCCTTGGTGTAGGCTTTCGAGCTGTAGCCGTCTTTTTCGTAGGCCTTGCGCATCTTGTCGAACTGCACCGAGATATTGTCGAACTTGGCCATCGCGGCCACTTTCAACGCCTCGAGCTGTTCGGCCGAGTAGCCGGCAGCACCGCCGGCAGCGGCGCCGTCTTCTTCCTCTTCGCTTTCTTCTTCGTCGCCCTCTTCGTCATCCTCGTCGTCATCGCTGGCCACGGGTGGCGGCGGCGGGACAGGGATGTCATCGGACTCGACCATGCCATCGACGATTTCGTCGATCTTGGTTTCGTCTTTCTGGATGCGGATCGAGGCCGAGATGATTTCGGCAATCGTGACCGGGCACGCCGAGATGGCTTGAATCATGTCCTTCAGGCCGTCTTCGATGCGCTTGGCAATTTCAATTTCGCCTTCGCGGGTCAGGAGTTCCACCGAGCCCATTTCGCGCATGTACATGCGGACCGGGTCGGTGGTGCGACCAAAGTCGGAGTCGACCGTCGACAGCGCCGCTTCGGCGGCAGCTTCGGCTTCGTCGTCGCTGGTGACGGTGGCGACATTGTCCGACAGCAGCAGCGTTTCGGCATCGGGCGCGTGTTCGTAGACCGCAATCCCCATGTCGTTGAACGTGCCGATGATGCCTTCGATGGCTTCCGGATCGATGATATTTTCCGGCAAGTGATCGTTGATTTCGGCGTACGTCAGAAAACCGCGGTCCTTGCCATTCTTGATCAGCGTTTTGAGCTTGGTGCGGCGGCGCTCGAGCTCTTCTTCGCTGGCATCGGTGTCCGACGAGAACGCGTCTTTCAGCAGAGCCTTCTCTTTGGCTTTGCGGTCCTTGGCCTTGGCCTTGTCCACCGCCTTCAGCTCGGCGCGTTCAACCGCGTTCAGCGCGGCAACTTCGTCGTTTTCTGGCTGGAATTCCTTGGGCTTGCGGCCGCGCCGACCCGGTACCTTGACCGACGGCAGCACGTAGCCGGACGTATCGATGGCGGCCAGCGTGGCGGCATCGGTGGTCTGGCTGACTGTCGGGGCGGAGGTCGCAGGACTTGCAATGCGGACGTCTGCTTTGTCTTGTGCATTGTCGGCCTCGGCAGGCAATGCTCTGGCTGGTTTGGCAACCATTTCGGATTCGGGCTTTTTGATTGGCACAGGCGCTTTCGATGTCACGACGACTAGCTCTACGATGGTTAAAGATAAAGTGTTTTGATACCTTACATCACCTTGCAGGCACGAATCCGTAGCCTCGCCAACAGAAAACGCAAGGGAAGGACACGTAAAAAAACCGTTACCATCTATGCAATTGTTAGCGTTTTATTATAGCACGCAGCCCAGTCTTTTCCAGTCGCCAGGACCGGGTGAGCAAGAGCGCAACACCAAGCCAAAATTACTCTTAGCGTGGCACCAAATCGCTTGCTTGTTCACGCGCCAGAATGTCTTGTTGGGCAGTGATTTCGCGGTATCGCATGCTGAACTGATCTGAGGTCGGCCCCGCCAAAATCAACTGATTCAGTTCGTGTTTAAGTGCCTCAACCTTGATCTGCCTCACTGCGCTGATCATTAACTGGCGCTCGCTGTCGATATCCGACTCCGGCTCCGACGCAATTTCAGCAATCACGTTGTCGTAATCGCTGCCCGCTTCCTTGAGTTGTTGCGACATCGCAGCAAAACCACCGAACTCCCCCAGCTCCTTGCCAATTGCCACCAGTTCGCACAGGCGCTCTCTGGCGTCCTCGCCAAAAATTGCAAATGCCTTCAAATCGTCGTCGCTCAACTCCAGCGTCAGCGGCGGATGCGCCACCAGCAGGCGCGCCAGTTTTAGTTCGAGCGCCAATGGCTGCGGACGACCCTGGCGCGGCGGCGCGCGACGTGCCACCGATACTGGCTTGGATAACTCAAATAACGTTTCAATCTCAGCCGGCGTGGACTGGGTCAGGCTGGCCAGTCCGCGCACAATTTGCAGGCGCAACGACGACGGCGCCATCGATTGCAACAGTGGTTTGGCATCGAACTGCGTGCGCGCGCGCCCTTCCGGCGTATCCAGGTCATGTTCGACATTCACTTCACGCAACAAAAATTGCGACAGCGGCATCGCGTCATCGATCTCCGTGGCAAACGCATCGGCGCCGCGTTCGCGCACAAAGCTGTCCGGATCATGCTCTTGCGGCAGGAACAGAAACTTGATGGTCTTGTCGTCGGTCACTTGCGGCAGGCACGCCTCCAGTGCGCGCCGCGCCGCTTTCCGGCCTGCCTTGTCGCCATCGAAACTGAAGATGACGGTGTCAGTTTGACGCAACAGTTTTTGCACGTGGGTGCTGGTGCACGCGGTGCCGAGCGTGGCAACGGCCTGCGGAAAGCCGAGCTGGGCCAGGGCGACCACATCCATATAGCCTTCCGTGACGAGCACGTAGCCGGCGTCCCGGATCGCCTGGCGCGCTTCGAACAGGCCATATAATTCCAGCCCTTTTTGAAACAGCGGTGTTTCGGGCGAGTTCAGATATTTCGGCTCGCTGTTGTCCATCACGCGGCCGCCAAAGCCGATCACTTGGCCTTTGACGTTACGAATCGGGAACATGATGCGTTCGCGAAAACGGTCGTAACGCTTTTTGTTGCCGCCGTCTTCGTCGACCTTGTCGATGACCAAGCCCGATTCAACCAGCGCCAACGCATCGTAATCGGGGAAAACTTTGCGCAAATTATCCCATCCGCCGGGCGCGTAACCCATCCCGAAACGGGCCGCAACTTCACCGGTGAGGCCGCGATTTTTCAGATAGGCGACGGCATCGGCAGCACCGCGCAACTCACCGCGGTAAAAGTCGCATGCGGATGACATGGCATCGGACAATGCCAGCGTCTGCGCTTGTTGCGCGGCGCGCTGGGCTGGCGGGATCTTGTCGTCGGCGTCCGGCACGACCATGCCGACGTTCTGGGCCAGGTCCTTGACGGCATCGACGAAACCCATGCCCGAGTATTCGATCAGGAAACCGATCGATGTGCCATGAGCGCCGCAACCGAAGCAGTGATAAAACTGTTTGGTCGGACTGACTGTGAAGCTGGGCGACTTTTCGTTGTGAAAAGGACACAGCCCCATGAAGTTGGCGCCGCCTTTTTTCAGCTGGACGTACTTTCCCACCACGTCAACGATGTCGACACGATTGAGCAAATCGGTAATGAATGATTGCGGGATCACGGAGCGTTATGAATGTTTGACTTGAATCAGACTATACCGCAGCGCTTGCCAGAGATTGATCTATGACAAGGCTGCGGAGGTACGCATACGCAAGGCAACTTATGCCGGCGTAAGTGCCTTTTTGACCAGCGCAGAGACAACCGTCATATCGGCGCGGCCAGCCAGCTTCGACTTGACGATGGCCATGACTTTGCCCATGTCTTGCGGACCGGCAGCACCCGAGGCGGCCACGGCGGCAGCTACTTCAGCGGCAACTTCTTCGTCCGACAAACCGGCCGGCATATAGGCTGCCAGAACAACCAGTTCGGCTTTTTCGATGTCCGCCAGGTCCTGACGATTGCCGGCTTCAAACTGGCTGATGGAATCCTTGCGCTGCTTGATCATTTTTTCAACGATGGCAAGCGTTTGCGTATCGTTCAGTTCGATCTGCTCGTCGACTTCCTTGCGCTTGATGTCGGCCAGAATCAGGCGGATCGTGCCCAGCCTGGTCGCCTCTTTGGCGCGCATCGCTGCTTTCATGTCGTTGGTAATTTGTTCTTTCAAGCTCATGGCATCCTCGATTTGATAGTCGTAAAACGGCAAAACCCGCTGCGGCAACAACCGGAGCGGGTCTGCAAAACACAGGCATTTTCACCGTAACCGCATAAAACGCGATCCGGATCAAGCACTGGTTGCTTAGAACAATTTCTTAGGCAGTTGCTGGCTGCGGATACGCTTGTAGTGGCGCTTGACAGCAGCGGCCAGCTTACGCTTGCGTTCAGCCGTTGGCTTTTCGTAGAACTCGCGTGCGCGCAGTTCGGTCAGCAGGCCGGTTTTTTCGATGGTGCGCTTGAAGCGGCGCATAGCGACTTCGAACGGCTCGTTTTCTTTAAGGCGAATAGTGGTCATGTAAAAAAATTAAACCGTTAGATTTGGGGAAGAAGGAGAGTGTAGCAGGGTTTCGGCGCAGATGGAAGGGCTTGATGGGGCCAATTATGCAACGCTCGAGCCGGCAACAAAACCCGACGCCCACGCCCACTGGAAATTGTAGCCGCCCAGCCAGCCCGTCACATCGACCGCTTCGCCAATGAAATACAGCCCCGGCACCTTGGTAGCCATCATGGTCTGCTGTGACAATTCACGCGTATCGACGCCGCCAAGCGTCACTTCTGCCTTGCGATACCCTTCCGAGCCGGTCGGCACGATTGCCCAGCGATTGATCGCGTCGCCCAGTTGGCGCAATTTGGCGTCCTGCAGGTCGGCCAGGCGCGCGTCCGGCGCCAGTCCATTGGCCTGCAACAAGCGCTCCACCAGGCGGGCCGGCAGCCACTGTCCCAACACATTGGCCAGTTGTTTCTTCTGCGTGCCCTTCGCAGAAATCAGTTCTTCCGCGACGTCCGTGTCGGGCAGCATATTAATGACGATCGGTGTGCCGGGCTGCCAATAGCTGGAAATTTGCAGGATGGCCGGGCCGGACAAGCCGCGGTGGGTGAACAATAAATCTTCGCGGAATTTACCTTTGACAGCATTTTTCCCCTTGCCGCTGCCGGTCTCCACTTCGACTTCCAGCGCAATGCCGGACAACGGCGCGAATGCCTCCCAGCTCGGGCCGTCGAAGGTCAGCGGCACGAGGCCCGGGCGGGTTTCGATGATGTTCAGGCCAAATTGTTCGGCCATGCGATAGCCAAAATCGGTAGCGCCGATTTTCGGGATCGACAGGCCGCCGGTGGCAATCACCACGCTGGCCGCCTCGATATCGCCGGTATCGGTGGAAATCAAAAAGCTGTCGTCGAATTGCTCCAGCGCTTCAATCTTGCATGGCATCCGCCAGGTCACGTCGCCATCGGCGCATTCCGCTTTCAGCATGGCAATGATCTGCTCGGCCGAATCGGTGCAAAACAGCTGGCCGCGATGCTTTTCGTGGTAACCGATGCGGTGTTTTTTGATGAGCGCGAGAAAATCCTGCGGCGTGTAGCGTGACAGCGCGCTTTTGCAGAAATGCGGGTTCTGCGACAGGAAGTTGGCAGGACTGGTGTTGATGTTGGTGAAGTTGCAGCGGCCGCCGCCAGAAATGCGGATTTTCTCGGCCAGCTTGTCGGCATGATCGATCAGGACCACGCGCTTGCCGCGTGCCGCAGCGACCGCCGCGCACATCATGCCGGCCGCGCCTGCGCCGATCACTGCTACATCATATTGTTTTGCCATGGGACCACTCGACTTTCGCGCGCACAAAGGGAGGGATTGTACCGGACGGCGTAGTGATGAGAGCGTGTCCAAATGTCAGACCTGGCACCGGGTTGGTGTCCGGCACCGGTTGCTGTCCGGCACCGGGCTGCTTTCGCCAGCGCACTGATGAGACCGTGTCCGAATGTCAGACCCGGCACCGGATTGCTTTTGCTACCTGGAGGCAATGCGCGACCTGTGCGGCAATTGGCGCTGGTACTGGCACGCTGCCGGAGAGCGCGCGTGCGATCCACTCGGCGGTGGCGGCGGCGTCGCGTGCTTCCGGGGCCGGCGCGATGTTGTCGGTCGGGGCATCCCGTTCAGCGATCAGGCTGCGTTGGTTATCATGGAACCAGTCGATGGCCTGGGCGCGGTTGGCGTTGGCCACTGTCTCACCCTCGGTGCCACGCATCAGGAAAGCATCGCCCCGCCCTGCCGGTGCTGCCGACACGAAATACGCGCCCAGCGTTTCCAGATATTCGGGATGGGTGTACGACACGAGGCGCAGCGCCGGACCAGCAAATGGTTGCAGAATTTTTGCCAGCGTGTGGGCGGAATTGCGCACGCCCAGAATGCGGCGCAGCGACAACTGGTGCGCCAGCTTCGGCGCCAGGGCTTCGATCGGCATGAACGCCGGCTGACGCCACGAAAATACCTCGGCAGCTTCCATGCTTGACCGCGACGGCGACATACCCATCGCCGCGAAAATTTCGGCGCTGGTCACGCGGCCAGGGTCGGCCGATACGCCATGCACCAGCACCGGCACGCCCTCGCGCGCGAGGAGCAGCGCCAGCAGCGGCGTCAGGTTCGCCATCTTGCGCGCGCCGTTGTAGCTGGGAATGAGCACGGGGGCAAATTCGCCGGGCGGCATCGCCAGCGGCGCAAACGAGGCCTCGGCAGCTTCCAGGAAGCCGGCGATTTCATCGACCGATTCACCCTTGATGCGCATGGCCAGCAACAGGCCGCCCATCTCGAGGTCGGACACGCGCCCGTCCAGCATGGCTGCGTACAAAGTGCGGGCGTCATCGCGGGACATGCTGCGCGCACCTTTGACGCCACGGCCCACTTCCTTGATGAAAGGGGCGGCAAGGAAGGGAGTGTCAGAATCATTTTGCATAGGCAAAGCTTACCATTTCATTGTCATTTTTTTGGCCTCTGGCTGCGTACTGTGCTGATTAGTAATACACTGCCCGCTCCCCGAAAGAATTTTGCAGAGCCATGATCATCACCAAAGACATTGAAAACAGTAACGTCAGCTCGTTTGCGCTGATGCCAACCCCCTTCGACTTGCACCAGCGCCTGCCACTGAGCGACCTGGCGTTCGATAATGTCATGCGCGGGCGCGAGGCGCTGCGCAACATTATCGACCGCAAGGACAAGCGCCTGTTTGTCGTCGTGGGGCCGTGCTCGATCCACGATCCGGAGGCCGGCCTCGATTACGCCCGCCGCCTGAAAGAATTGCAGGAAGAAGTTGCCGACACCATGTTGCTGGTGATGCGCGTGTATTTCGAAAAACCGCGCACCACCACCGGTTGGAAAGGTTATATCAACGATCCGGACATGGACGATTCATTCCGCGTCGACGTCGGCATGGAAAAGGCGCGTCGGTTTTTGCTGGATGTCTGCGAACTCGGTTTGCCGACCGCCACCGAAGCACTCGATCCCATTTCTCCGCAATATCTGGGCGACCTGATTGCCTGGACTGCCATTGGCGCGCGCACCACCGAATCGCAGACGCACCGCGAAATGTCGTCGGGTTTGTCGACGCCAGTCGGTTTTAAAAATGGCACCGACGGCGATATCAGCATTGCGATCAATGCCGTGCTGTCATCATCGCATCCGCATTCGTTCCTCGGTATTAATGACCGCGGTACGGTGTCGATCGTGCGCACCAGCGGCAATACCTATGGCCACGTGGTCTTACGCGGCGGCGGCGATCGTCCGAATTACGATTCGGTGTCGGTAGCCATTGCCGCCCAGGCCTTGAAAAAAGCCGGTTTGCCGGCCAACCTTGTCGTCGATTGCTCGCATGCGAACAGCTATAAAAAGCCGGAACTCCAGCCGCTGGTGATGTCGGATGTGATCCAGCAAATCCGTCACGGGAACGATTCGGTGGTGGGCGTGATGATTGAATCGAATCTCGTCAGCGGTAACCAGCCGATTCCGAAGGATTTGTCGCAACTGAAATATGGCTGCTCGGTCACCGACGGCTGTATCGGATGGGAAGAGACAGTAACAATGCTGCGCAATGCGCATCAGGAGTTGCTGCTGCGGCCGGCGCCATGATTGTTCTGGGCGTCGAATCCTCCTGCGATGAAACCGGCCTCGCTTTATATGACACCGAGCGCGGCCTGTTGTCGCACGCGCTGCATTCGCAAGTGGCGATGCATGAAGAATACGGCGGCGTGGTGCCGGAACTGGCGTCGCGCGACCATATCCGGCGTGCCATTCCCCTGCTGACCGAAACGCTGGCGCGTGCAAATCTGCCGCTGTCCGCCATCGATGCCATCGCTTATACCCAGGGCCCGGGACTGGCCGGCGCGCTGCTGGTCGGCTCCTCGGTTGCCTGCGCACTGGCGCTGGCGCTCGATAAGCCGGTACTGGGCGTGCACCACCTCGAAGGTCATTTGCTGTCGCCGCTGCTGGCAACCGAGCGTCCTGCGTTTCCGTTTATTGCGCTGCTGGTATCTGGCGGCCACACGCAATTGATGCGTGTCGATGGCGTCGGGCGCTATACGCTGCTGGGCGAAACCCTTGACGATGCAGCCGGCGAAGCATTCGATAAATCGGCCAAGTTACTGGGCCTCGGTTATCCGGGTGGTCCGGCGATTTCGCGCCTTGCGGAGTTTGGCGACCCGACTGCGTATAAATTGCCGCGCCCGATGCTGCATTCGAAGGATTTCAATTTCAGTTTTTCAGGACTCAAGACCGCAGTGCTGACGGTCGTGAAAAACCACGAAGAAAAAATCGTTGCGAATATCTGCGAACAGGACAAGGCAAATATCGCGCGCGGCTTTGTCGATGCGATTGTCGATGTCCTTACCGCGAAATGCGTCAGCGCGCTGCGCCATACCGGATTGCACCGCCTGGTGATTGCCGGGGGCGTCGGCGCGAATACGCAATTGCGGGCATCGCTGAATGCGGCAGCGGCCAAAAAGAATTTCAAGGTGTATTACCCGGAGCTGGAATTTTGCACCGATAACGGCGCGATGATTGCCTTTGCCGGTGCCTTGCGCCTGCAACAAAATCCGGCCGCCGCAACGCGCGATTACGGCTTCAATGTGCGACCGCGCTGGCCACTCGACCAGATCGACACGCCATAACGCAGCCAGTTGGCGTGCCTTAACGTGTGACCGATCACTGTTAAATAATGGCACACTCCGTGCGTTGTATTACACGGAGGTACTCCATGCGCGTAGTCAGTTGGAACATTCATTGGGGCTGTGGCAAGGACGGGCGCATCCGCATCCATGCCATCATTGACGTCCTGCGGCGCCTGAACGCCGACGTTATCTGCCTTCAGGAAGTCGCTGCCAACCATCCCGAACTTGAAGGCAGCGCGAGCGCCAATCAGTTCAAGCAGCTCGCGGGCGCGCTCGGTGCATTTCAGGCCATCGAACACGCCACCAGCGAAATTTATCGCCACAATACGCCGCGCCTGTTTGGCAATCTGATGTTGTCGAAATACCGGATTACGCAGGTGCAGCGCCACATGCTGCCATGGCCGGCCGACCCTGGTAGCCCGGCTGGCATGCCGCGCGGCGCGATGGAAGCGGTGCTCGATGCGCCACGCGGCCGGGTGCGGCTGGTGACCACGCACCTTGAATATTATTCGCGCATGCAACGCCTGGCCCAGGTGCAGCAGCTGCGCAAACTGCATGCGGAAGCGTGCACGCGCGCCAGCCTGCCAGGCCTGGATGTACAGCTCGATGCGCCATTCCAGCTGGGCCCGCGTCCAGCATCCGCTATCTTCTGCGGCGATTTCAATTTCACTCCTGGGTCCAGTGAATACGACGCCCTGCTGGCGCCGCCCGATAGCCCGATGGCCTTGCCCCTCGCAGACGCATGGCAAGCTGCGCGCGATGGCAGCACCCGCGCGCCGACCGTCGGATTGCATGGCTACAAGTGGCCGGATCACGCCGCTTGCCTGGATTATTTTTTCGTCACCGACGACTTGGTGCCGCGCGTGCGCTCGGTAGAAGTGCAGTCGGAGACAGCTGCCTCCGACCACCAGCCGATCGTGCTCGACCTCGATTAAACCGCTGCTTCGGCAGCAATCTGGCGCAGGGCGCGTTCGAATACGTCCGGCGTCTGACCGCCGGAAATCAGGTGCCGCTCGTTGATGATGATAGCCGGTACCGACGAGATGCCGGCGCGCCGGTAAAACTCTTCTTTTTCGCGCACTTCGCCAGCGTATTCGTTCGAGGCCAGCACGTCGGCGGCGCGCGCCGGATCGAGGCCGACTTCAGTCGCCACGCGCAACAGCACCTCATGCGACGCCGGGCTTTCGCCCTTCGTGAAATAGCTCTCGAACAGCGCGTGTTTCAGTTCGCTCTGCAACCCTTCCCCTTCGGCCCAATGCAGCAGGCGGTGCGCATCGAAAGTATTCCAGATGCGGTCGCGCAGGCCCATTTCAAAACGAAAACCCACCGACTCACCGCGCTGGCGCAGCATTTCACGCGATTGCTCGCGTTGCTCCGGCGTGGAGCCATATTTGCGTGTGATGTGCTCGCCGATGTCCTCGCCTTCCGGCGCCATCTGCGGGTTCAGCTCAAACGGTTGAAAGTGAATGGTGGCGCTGACGGCATCGCCGGCATTGGCCAGTGCCTGCTCGAGCGACTTCAGGCCGACGATGCACCATGGGCAGGAGACGTCGGAGACGAAGTCGATTTTGATGAGTTTGGTCATGATGATCGCCTTATTGGTCGCTTTATAAGCTACGCAGGTGGGGTCTGCGCTGGCGAAAATCAATGCGGCATTATTTTTTCTTGGCCGCAGCCACACCTGCTGCGGCTTTGCTGCCAAGCTTCGATTCCTTCCCGGCCATCAGGTTGGCAATATTGCCCGCATGACGGTACAGCAGCAACGCGCTCATCACGACGACCGCAGCGAGCATCACATCGGCACCAATGGCAATGCCGTAATACACCGGCGCACAGACGGCGGCGAGCAGCGCGGCCAGCGACGAATAGCGCGACAGGTACGCCACCAGCAGCCAGGTGACCAGCACGGCCAGGCCCAGCAACGGATTGATCCCCAACAGCACGCCCAACGCCGTCGCAACACCTTTGCCGCCAATAAACTTGAAGAACACGGGCCAGAGATGCCCCAGGAAAACGGCAATGGCCACCAGTGCGATGCCGTTTTCGTCGACGCCGTAGCGGTTGGCAAGTTGCATTGCCAGCCAGACCGCAAACCAGCCCTTGGCGCAGTCCCCGATCAGCGTGGCGATGGCGGCTTTTTTATTCCCGCTGCGCAGGACATTGGTGGCGCCGGGATTCTTCGAACCGTAAGTCCGCGGATCGGAAATACCGAACGCACGGCTCATAACGACGGCAAAAGAAATCGAGCCGATCAGGTAGGCGACAATGACAAAAATCAGGGTACTCATACTGTCTCTCTTGTTGTTTGATGGAAGACTCCGGGTGCAAGAATATACACCAGCTGCCCTTGGTGGCGGTAGTCGTCGTTCACGGCTGAGACATCAATCTTCGAGCGCGCAGCTGACCGGCGTCGCTTGCACCAGTTGGGCCGCGAGACGCGGGTCGAGTGCAACCAGATAGCCACGCCGGCCACCGTTGATATAGATCGTCTCAAGATCGAGAATGGTCGCTTCGATATACACGGGCAGCACCTTGCGCGTGCCGAATGGCGACGTGCCGCCGATCTGGTAGCCGGAATGGCGCTGCGCGACCTCAGGTTTGCACGGCTCCACCGATTTACAGCCAATCGCCCGCGCCAGATTTTTGGTCGACACTTTCCGGTCGCCATGCATCAGCACGATGAGCGGTTTGGCCGCCTCATCCTGCATCACCAGCGTCTTGATAACGCTGTGCTCATCGACGCCGAGAGCCCGGGCGGACACCGCTGTGCCGCCATGCTCTTCATAGGGATAGGGATGTTCGACAAATGCTGCCTGGTGCTTGCGCAGGAACTGGGTGGCCGGCGTTTCGGACACGTGCTCTTTCTTTGCCATGCGTGGTACGCTTCAAACTAAACGGAGGAGTTTCCGATTATGCAGCAAGAGCTTCGCTTTGCCACCTTTAATACGTTCAACCTGGCCCCGCCGGGCGTGAAACTGTACGACAACCTGGCGCCTTCCACGCCCGAACAATACGAAGAAAAACTGGACTGGACGGCGCGCCAGATCGACCTGCTCGACGCCGACGTCATCGGCTTTCAGGAAATTTTTTCGCAGGCAGCGCTGCGGGCCGCACTGGCGCGCACGACCAAATATTGCAACGCCGAGCACATCGGCTTCGACCCCGATCCCGCAGCGCCCCGCCTGACTCCCAGCGTAGCGCTGGTGACGCGTTTGCCACGTGCCGACCTGGCTACCCAGCTTGTCGATTTTCCTAACGGAATCAACATGCCGGAAGGCAGCCGCGACGCCGAACGTTTTACCCGGGCGCCATTGCACGTGGCGCTACAGGCGACGCCTGATCTGGTCATCGACGTGGTCGTGGTGCATCTGAAATCGCGGCGGCCCGACTACCGCAATGGCGACTCGGGCGACGATCCGCAGCTGTACGCACTTGCGTGTCTGCGCTCGCTGGTGCGGCGTGGAACCGAAGCGGCAGCCCTACGGGTTTTGCTGGCCGATATGGCGCGCACCCACAAACGCCCGCGCGTAGTGATGGGCGATTTCAACGACGTGGCCGACGCTGTCACCACCGGTATTGTCATGGGCGTCGGTGCGCCACTCGGTGAGCGCCTGTTCGACGCCAGCCAGTTGCAGCGCCGCTTCGACTGCCAGCGCGATGTTGCGTTTTCCTGTGTACATGACGGGCGCTACAGCACCATCGATCACGTACTCGTATCGGAAGACTTTCACCGTGACTTGCCACATGCCATCGGCGAAGTCATCGACGTCGTCAGTCTCAACGATCACTTACTGCTGGGCTCGCCTGGCGCATCCGACCATGGTCAGGTCATTGCGCGCCTGCGCCTGTTCGACGAAAGCCATGGTCTCAGCGAGGCCGGACTGTAAGGAAAACCACCGACCTCAGCGCCGCACCAGCTGACCCTCATCTGGCCGGCTTGCATGAACCGCTACGCTTGCCTGCATGGGTCACGTCGTTCTGCATAGTGTGCTGAACGTTCCCCGCATGTTGTCTGGGTGTTGTTCTGGGTGTTGTCTGGGTGTTGTCTGGGTGTGGTTCTGAGTGTTGTCTACGTGTTGTTCTGCATGTTCCCTGCGTGTTGTTCTGCATGTTGCCGACGTGTCCTGCTGCTACCGCAGGGACAGCGACCCTGTAGTGGAAGCTGCAGGGACAGCGACCCTGTAGCGGAAGCGTTTGTGCACGCGAACAAGCTTTCTTTTCATGCTGATACCGCGGCTTACAGCGACCCGGCGGCGGCTCGAACAAGCCTTCTTGCCATGCTGCTACCGCGGCGTAAAGCGACCCGACGGCGGCTCGAACAAGCTTTCTTGCCATGTTGCTACCGTGGCGTATACCGACCCGGCGGCGGCTCGAACAAGCTGTCTTGCGATGCTGCTACCGAAGATACCGTGATCCGGCGGCTGAAGCGTTTCTGCATTCGCACCCGCTTTCTTGCCATCTGGATCGATCAATAACGTTGTACACACCGCTTCCGAACTGGACGGTAATCACATTGAAAAACCAGAGCGCAACCGCCGGTCCGCACCGATCATGGGGCCGTGGTCGATTGTCATGATCTCAGCGAGGCTGGATCGTGAAATTCGGCGCCGGTGTTGGTGGCGCCGCCAGGTAACCCTGGTATTCGTCGCAACCGTGTTCTTCCAGGAAACGCAGCTGGGCATCGGTTTCCACCCCTTCGGCCAGTACTTTTACATTCAGGCTGCGCGCCACAGCGATGATGGCGGGAATCATGCCGGTCTCATTGGGGGTGCTGGCAATTTCTTCGATAAAGCTGCGGTCTATTTTAAGTTTGGACAGCGGAAAGCGCTGCAGCCATGACAGGCTGGAGTAACCGGTACCGAAATCGTCCACCGTCAGGTGCACGCCGCGGCTGGTGAGCGCGTCGATATTGGCACTGGTTGCCGCATCGCCCCGCATGATCACGGCTTCGGTCACTTCCAGTTCCAGGTACTCCGGTGGCAGGCCGGCACTGGTGAGTGCGGCGTCAACGGTTTTCAGCAGGTGCTGGTCAGTGAACTGGCAGGACGACAGATTCACCGATACCGGCATCGACAAGCCAGCGTCGCGCCACACCTGCGCCTGGCGGCAAGCTTCGTGCAGCACCCAGCCGCCGATGGGAATGCTCAAGCCGCATTCCTCGGCAACATCAAGAAAGTCGCCGGGAAGCAGTAACCCGCGTTGCGGATGGCGCCAGCGGATCAGTGCTTCCGCGGCTACAGCATGGCCGGTACTCACATCGATTTCAGGCTGGTATTCCAGGATGAATTCGCCGCCGGCAAGAGCGCTGTGCAACTGACTTTCCAATTGCAGGCGCGCCATGATGTGGGCATTCATGGCGGGACTGAAAAACTGGAAGGCGCTATGGGCGGTGCGCTTGGCGTGGTACATCGCGGCGTCGGCGTGGCGCATCAAGGTATCGGCATCGTTGCCGTCACACGGGCAAATTGCGATGCCGATCGAGACGGTGAGATCAAATTCATGTCCCCTGGCATTCATTGGCTTGTCCAGCGCGCTGATGATGCTGCCGGCCACGTGCGCGGCCTGATCGACGCCGCCACTGTCGGCCAGCAACACGACGAATTCATCGCCACCGAGACGGCTGACCGTATCGACCCCACGCACGCACTGGGTCAGGCGCAAGCCAACCTGCTGCAGCACCGCGTCGCCGATATGGTGGCCATTGGTGTCGTTGATGGCCTTGAAGTTGTCCAGGTCGAGGAACAGCAGCGCGAAACGGCCGTGCTGGCGCCGCTCCTTGGCCAATGCCTGTTGCAGACGGTCGAGAAAAAGGACGCGGTTTGGCAAGCCGGTCAGCGCGTCGTGCTCGGCCTGGTGGCGCGCATGCTGTTCCAGCGCCTTGCTGGCGCTGATATCGGTCAGCACCGCAACATAACTGTAGACCGCACCGGCGAGGTCGCGAATGGCGGTGAGCGCCACCCAGACCGGGCTCACATGACCATCGCTGCGCGCCGCCGTCAGTTCGCCTTCCCAGTATCCCTGGGCGGCGGCAGCTTGCCAGATATCGCGCTGCTGCGGCGCCGCGTCAGGATGGACTTCGCTGCGCGCATGCGTGCGGGTTTCCGTCGACCATAACAACCCCGGCGCCGGCTTGCCGAGAATGTCGTCGGTGTGGTGTCCAGAAAGATCGGTAAAAGCACGGTTCAGCGCCAGTACGCGATGGTCGGCGTCGAGCACCAGCATGGCATTCCGGGCATTGGCGAAGACGTTGCCCGCATGCTGCAGCGAATCTTCCAGCAAGTGGCGTTCGCTGACGTCAAATTCCATGCAGAACACTTGCTGCGTGACGCCATCCTGCATCACCGGGAAATGGCTGGAATACATCCATCGACTGGTACCGTTGCGCAGGCGCACTTCCCAGTCACGTGGCAGCGGTGCCACGCCGGTGCGCCATATTTCCGCGATCATCTTGTCGAAATCGCCATTGCCGACGTGAGCGACGAGAGCGTCCAGCGGCTGGCCAACCGCCTCGTTGGCAGGAATGCCGAAGACAGTGGCGCAGGTGCGGTTCCAGAAGCGCACGCGACCTTCGCGGTCCTGGCAGTGCACCGCAACCGACGGGGTCAGTTCGATGGCGGCAACAAAACGGTACAGGGCTTCGAGCGCCTCGAAGCCCGAGCTGCTGCCATTGCCATTGCCAATACCATTGCCAATGCCGACGGCGGCGGCCGCAAAAGCGTGCATGTCATTGCTCACAGAAACCCCTTCACTGAGCGCTGCGTGGCCGGCCAACGCGTCCCGGTAATACTCATCTTGTGCTGCCGAAGTGTCCTTCGCTTGCGCACACGCAAAAGAGATTTTGGACACCCGCCCGACCTGCACAACATGCATTTCAGCGCGCTGAAAACGCCGCCTGTCGCAATCCTGAAGCTTTGCGCGATGACTGTATTTATAGTTTCACGATGCGCCCGGAGCTCCATCTTCGCCCGAGACGGAGCCCGGCGCCCCAGCCATGCCTACAAGAAAAGACCATGAAACGCGAAACCATGCCCCAGCCCTTCACTCTCAACCTGTCCACGCCCGACACACCGCAGCAGCAGAGTGGACGGCGCTGGCGCAAGCCGGTTGCCGCGCTGCTGGTGCTGCTGCTCGCTGGCGGCGGCTGGGCCTGGATGCATGCGACTGCAAAGCCCGCTGTGACAGCCGATGCGGCCAGGGAGAAGCCGAAAACCCCCGTGTATGAACTCGCCGCCGGCGATGTCGCCACGGTTGCCAGCAGCGAACTGAGCATCAATCTCCCGTTATCGGGCTCATTGATGCCCCTGACCCAGGCCACCGTCAAATCGAAGGTTTCCGGTGTGGTGCTGGAAACGACCGTGCAGGAAGGCATGACGGTCACGGCCGGCCAGGTGATCGCGCGTCTCGACGGGGGCGACCAACGAGCCCGGGCAGCCCAGCAGCAAGCCACGCTCGACGAAGCCAGTGCCCGCCTTGCGCTGGCCAAAAAGAACAATGTCAACAGCGAAGCGCTGCTGCGCCAGAACTACATTTCGCGCAACGCCTACGACACCACGCAGAACAGCGTCGAACTGGCGCAAGCTTCGGTCGCGGCTGCGCGCGCGCAGCTCGACATGGCGCGCATCGCCCTCAATGACACCACGTTGAAAGCACCGCTGTCCGGCGTGGTCAGCAAGCGCTACGTGCAGGCCGGTGAAAAACTGGCGCCCGACATGCCCGTCATGGCCATTGTCAACCTGAGCCAGCTGACGCTGGAAGCACAGGTACCCGCGTCAGAAATTCCGCGTATCCGGGTCGGCCAGGATGTGCAATTTCGCGTCGATGGATTCGACCAGCGCAATTTTTCCGGCAAAGTCGCCCGCATCAATCCGACCACTGAAGCCGGCTCGCGCGCGATGCTGGTATATATCAGTGTGAACAACGCCGACGGCGCTTTGCGCGGCGGGATGTTTGCCAAGGGCCAGATCACCACGGCAAAATCAGCGGTGCGCCCGCTGCTGCCACTTGCGGCATTGCGCAGGCAGGGCAACCAGGATGTCGTGTACCGCATCGACAATGGCAGCATCAAGGCCGAGCCAGTGACGCTGGGCATGCGCAATGAAGACGAGGCGCTGGTCGAAGTGCTCAGCGGCCTCGCGCCGGGCGCCATCGTGCTGGCCGCGCCGCTCGACGGTGTCAAACCGGGCAGCAAAGTCAAATTGCTGGCCACGCCTGCGGCTGCCGTTCCCACGCCGACGTCGGCATCGGCGTCGGTGCCAGCACCAGCGCCAGCACCAGCGTCGAAAGGCTGAACCATGTGGATTACCAAAGTCAGCATCAAACACCCGGTGTTCGCCACCATGGTCATGATCGGCCTGATGGTGCTCGGCCTGTTCTCGTACAAATCACTGGGGCTGGAGAGCATGCCGAACGTCGAACTGCCGTTCGGCTGGGTCGAAGTGCAGTATCCGGGGGCGTCGCCGGAGCAGGTGGAAAACGATATTACGCGGCCGCTGGAAGACGCCATCAACACCGTCAGCGGCATCAAGACGATCCGCAGCAATTCGTGGGAGGGTCGCAGCGGCGTGTCGCTGGAATTCAATATCGGCACGAATATGGACAAGTCGATGCAGGAGCTGCGCGACAAGATTGCGCGCGTGCGTCCGGGCTTTCCGAAAGAGGCCAAGGAACCGTTCATCATCCGCGCCGAGGGCGACAACCAGCAGCCGATCGTGCAGATGACGCTGACCGCCGACGCCCACTCGCTGCGCGAACTGTCGACGCTGACCGAGCAGGTCATCGTCAAGCGCCTGCAGAGCGTAGCCGGCGTGGGCGAAGTGCGTGTAAATGGCCGCACCAATCGCCAGGTACTGGTCAATCTGAAGCCGGAACAGATGAACAGCCTGAAAATTGGCGTCGATGAAGTCATGCGTGCCATCCAGGCCACGAATGCCAACCTGCCGGCCGGGAATATCAGCCTGGGCGCCAGCGAGCGGCTGGTGCGGGTCGAGGGCAAGATGAAGAATGCGCGCGACTTCAACCGCATCATCGTGGCGCGCCGGGCCAGCGGTCCGGTGTACCTCAGCCAGGTTGCCGACGTCATCGACGGCGAGCAGGAAGAACTGTCGATTTCCCGTATCAATGGCATGCGCGCCATTGCGCTGGAAGTGACCAAGGTGCAGGACGCGAACACCGTGGAAGTGGGCACCGGCATCAAGCGCGTGGTGGCCGAGCTGCAGAAAACGCTGCCGGCCGACATCAAGCTGCGCATCATGGACGACCAGTCCGAGCGCGTGCAAAGCCAGCTCGACAACGTCAAGCGGACCATCCTCGAAGGCGCGGCGCTGACCATGCTGATCGTGTTCCTGTTCCTGCATTCGTGGCGCAGCACCATCATCACCGGGCTGACGCTGCCGATCTCGGTACTGGCCAGTTTCATCGCCATGAAACTCTTCGGCTTTACGCTGAACTTTTTAACGCTGATGGCACTCTCACTCTGTATCGGATTGCTGATCGACGACGCCATTGTGGTGCGCGAGAACATCGTCCGTCACCTGCATATGGGCAAAAATCACATCCGCGCAGCCTTCGATGGCACCAATGAAATTGGCATGGCCGTCATGGCGACCACGTTCGCCATCGTCGCCGTATTCGTGCCGATCGCGTTCATGAAAGGCATCATTGGCCAGTTCTTCCTGCAGTTCGGCATCACGGTTGCGATGGCCGTGCTGGTGTCGCTGTTCGTCAGTTTTACGCTCGACCCGATGCTGTCGTCAGTGTGGCCCGACCCGGTAGAAAACCGATTCAAATACGTGCCGTGGCTGGGCCGCTTCATGGACCGCATCGAACGCGTGATCGACCGTACCCACGGCTGGTATGCGAAGGTACTTGGCCTGGCGCTGCGCTGGCGCAAGGCCACACTGGCCATCGCGCTGGCCCTGTTCATCGGCAGCCTGGCGCTGATGCCCTTGATTGGCGGCGAAATGATGCCGCAGACCGACGACGGGTTCATCAACCTGCGCTTCAAGACTGCGGTCGGCTCCAGCCTCGAATACACCGACGGCAAGGTGCGCCAGGTGGAAGCGGCGCTGAAGGAATTCAAGGAAATCGACAGCGTCAGCAGCATCGTCGGCACCAACGACGGCCGCAATGTCGCCCAGGTGAATGTCAAGCTGACCGATGTGAAGAAGACCCATCGGCGCTCGCAGCAGGACATGGAAAAAGCCATCCGCGAACGCGTTGCACCAATTGCCGGCATCACCATGTCGCTCGATAACAAGCCGATCTTCATCGCCATCCTTGGCCGTGATGAAGCCAAGCTCGATTACGTGGCGCACAAACTCATGGACAAGATGCGCGCCGTGAAGGGCCTCGCCGACCTGGAGTACAGCCAGGAAGGCGCCAATCCGGCCACCATCGTCAAGATCAACAACGAACTGGCCAGCGATCTGGGCCTGTCGGTGCAACAGGTCGGCGCGGCGCTGCGGCCGTTTGTGGCGGGCGACCAGGTGGGGCGCTGGCTGGCGCCGGACGGGCAAAACTACGACGTCAATGTGCAACTGCCAAAATCGGGCCGCCGGAAAATCGCCGATCTCGCCGAACTGTCGCTGGCGTCCAGCAAGCTCGATGAAGCCGGCAATCCGATCATGGTGCCGCTGCGGCAAGTGGTGGAGTTCGTGCCATCGACCAGCCCGCAAGTGCTGAAACGACAGGCGCTGGAACGGCGCGTGGCCATCTACGCCGGCGTCGAAGGCCGTCCGGCTGGCGACGTCGATGGCGATGTGCAAAAGCTGATGAAGACAATCGATCTGCCCGATGGCGTGCGCTTCGATGTCGGTGGCAATGCCCAGCAAATGGCGGAAACCATGTCCGGCTTCCTGGCTGCAATCGCCATCGCCATCATTTTTATCTATCTGGTGCTGGCGTCGCAATTCGGCAGCTTCCTGCAACCGATCGCCATCATGGTGTCGCTGCCGCTGTCGATGATCGGCGTGCTGATCGCGCTGCTGGTCACGCACACGACGCTGAACATTTTTTCTGTCATCGGCATCGTCATGCTGATGGGCCTGGTCACCAAGAATGCCATCTTGCTGGTCGATTTCACTAACCACGTCCAGCGCGAAGGCAAATCACAATTCGAGGCCATCATGGAAGCTGGACAAGTTCGTCTGCGCCCCATCCTGATGACGACGCTGGCGATGATCTTCGGGATGCTGCCGATGGCTATCGGCATGGGTGACGGCGGCGAAACGCAGGCACCGATGGGCCGCGCAGTAATCGGTGGCGTGATCACGTCGACGCTGCTGACGCTGGTAGTGGTGCCGGTGGCGTACACCTACCTTGACAACTTGGGCAAGCGCGCAACGCGCTGGTTCAAAGGCAAGGAACACGACGCTGCGTATGAGGATGCCTTGGCTGAGCTTGCGTGAACCAGTCCCCGCGCAGCCGTGCCGAAGGCGCCAGCACAAGGCGCATGACGATGCACCGGCTGAGCTGGCCTTGCCCGCCCTCGCGCAGGAATGCCGTCTGTGCCAGGACGTGGCCCACGTCGATGCACTCGGTTGAGCTTGCTTGAACCCATCCCTGCGCAGGCGTGCTGGAGGCGCCATGACACGGCGCATGACGATGAACCGCCTGAACTGGCCTTAACCCGCCCTCGCGCAGGAATGCCGTCTGCGCCAGGACGCGGCCCAAGTTGATACATTGGTTGAGTTTGGTTAACCCGTCCCCGCGCAGGCATGCGAGAGGCGCCAGCACACGGCGCATGAAGATGCACCGGCTGAGCTGGCCTTAACCCGCCCTCGCGCAGGAATGCCGTCTGTGCCAGGACGCGACCCAAGTCGATACATTGGTTGAGTTTGGTCGAACCCACCCCCGCGGACGCGTCCGGCTGCGCCAAGACGCGGCGCCAAGAGGCTGCGCTAACTGAGGTGCACCGATTCCGTCTCCGCGCACGCGTCCCGGCTGCGCCACGACGCCACGAAGTGACGAAGCCGCGGCACATTGTCACGCCCGAAAACCGACGTGCTTGCTGGTTCAAGCTGAAGTAGAAATGATGCAAGTGCTGGAGGTCAACACCTTCGTAAAGGGGATGCCAGAACTTGAAGAATTGAGATATTGGTGGTGCGATCCGACTGAATCGTTATGCTGAAGCACTATGGAGTCCTGGCACAGCCAGGACGCCTGCCCACGGACCAGTCAGGCCGGGTTTGATTGTGTTGGCGTTGCTTCGGCGGCGTCCGGTTCGGCGTCTGCTTCTTCCGTTCCGTCTTCTTCCATCACACTACCGTCAGGATTGGTTTTTGCTTCAAGCTTTTTACGGGCCTTTTCGTCCGCTTTTTTCTTTTTTTCCAATTCGCGCTGTCTTTTTTCGTACTGGAAATTTGTTTTTGCCATGGGTCACCTCGTGCGCTTGTCGGAATGGAAAGGAATACTACCCCGCCATTATGACGCACTTGGCGGTTCTGCATTTGATGCAATGCGAATCAGCCACGCGGATGGTGCGCGGCATGGATGTTTTTCAGGCGCTCGCGCGCGACGTGCGTGTAGATCTGGGTCGTGGAAATGTCGGCATGGCCGAGTAGCAATTGCACCACACGCAAGTCGGCGCCGTGGTTCAGCAAATGGGTGGCAAACGCGTGGCGCAAGGTGTGTGGCGACAGCGGTCCGGTAATACCCGCGCGCGCTGCATGCTTCTTGACCAGAATCCAGAACATCTGACGTGTCATCGGCCCGCCGCGTCCGGTAACGAACAGCGCATCATCTTGCTGGCCATTCAGAATAACACCGCGCGCATCCTTGACGTAACGCTCAATCCACGCGCGGGCTGGGGCGCCGAACGGCACCAGGCGGGTCTTGGCCCCCTTGCCCGTGATGCGCAGGACGCCATCATTCAAGCTGAGCTCGACAATTTTCAGATCGACCAGTTCCGACACGCGCAGGCCACTCGCATACATTAATTCCAGCATCGTGCGTTCGCGCAAACCAAGTGGCGTATTCACGTCGGGCGCTTCCAGCAGCGCTTCAACTTGCGCCTCAGTCAGTGTGTGCACCATGCGCGTGGGTTGTTTAGCCGTGGG
Source organism: Pseudomonadota bacterium (assembly GCA_030853745.1). Taxonomy (GTDB): domain Bacteria; phylum Pseudomonadota; class Gammaproteobacteria; order Burkholderiales; family Burkholderiaceae_D; genus JALYUM01. Next base: position 79,607 of record JALYUM010000190.1, read on the forward strand.
TAATTTCAGGCACGGGTCGCTGGTCACCTGATGCTGGCGCAGTGCCAACTGATAAAAGCGCCGCAGCACCGATAGCCGGCGGTTGGCTGTGCTCGGTTTCGATTCAGCGTGGCGGGCGGCAAAATATGCGCTGATATCGCCAGCCTGCACGGCATGCAACCCAGCGCGCGCAGGCACCTTCAATTCCAGCCACTGCACGAAACCACGCAGGTCACGCCGGTAAGCATCGAGCGAATTTTTCGACAAGCCATGCTCCAGCCACATGCTGTCGCAAAAGGCGTCGATCAGGACCAGATTGTCTGTTGTTGCCATGGCGATGCAGTGGCTCCCTCGTGTTGTAGCAGCCAGCGCTTGACCGACAGGTGAAAACCGTTTTCGTCGTCGTGGCTGGCAAAACCGCCGAGTCCACCGGCAGCAGTGACACGATGGCAGGGAATAATCAGTGGAAACCAGTTAGCGCCGCAAGCTTGCCCTACCGCACGCGGCGCCGAGCCAATATCGCGGGCGATCTGGCCGTAAGTGCGCACGGTACCGCGGGCAATGGCGCGAATCGCGGCCCAGACTTTTTGTTGGTATGCGCTGCCAGCGTGCATCAACGGCAGGCTGAACACAAAATCGGGATCGGCGAAATACTGCGTCACCTGTTGCGCGGATAGTTCGGCCACAGCATCGCGGGCATCTTTCTCAACGAAATGCGGCGGCAAATAAACCAGTTCGCGCACGCTCCCAGCCTCAGTGCGGATACCTACCGCACCAAATGGCGCGGCGACGATAGCACTGAAAATTTCGCTTCCTTGTTGTGGATTCATGGTGCCAGTTTACTGCCTCGCTTCGGCGACCGCAGAAAAATTTTCATACCCGCTACCGCATGGTGGCAATGTCCAAACCTTGCCAACAAACCGTTGCGCGAAAATAACGGTGCACCATTTTGGGTAGTTGTGTCTGGAAAACCAACCTTCTTTTCGCACACGTAAAGGTGACACGTACAAACGAAAAAAAAGCGCACCATGCGGTGCGCTCCAATTGCCACGTTTTCGGCTGCTTGGCAGTGCCAGCAACATTCTATAAAACGTGAGTCTCCTCAATGTATCTACGGTATCGACTACCGTGTTTTTGTCGCTCCCCAAAACTGTATTCATGTTTGCTTTGCACCATGTCGGTGCCTGGCAAGTGCCCCATCATAACGCATCTGATGAGACTGAATGTAGCATTTTGGACACGTTTAGCAAATATTTCAACTCTAAAGCATCTTTGCTAACACGGGCATCGATACTTTATTGCGTCACCTTGATAACGCCCTGCAGAAATTCCTTGCCAATACGTCCTTCCATTTGCTGTTGTACGGGCAAGAGTACTTTACGAAACGCCGTTAATTCAGCCGGCGTGGCGTTGTAGACAACTGTTTTACCAGCTTTTTTGATTGCCTCCAGCGAACGATCGTTGTCCACTTGGGAGATGGCTTTTTCGTACAACGTGGCATCGAGCATCGCCGCTTCCAGCTGAACCCGGATATCGGCCGGCAAGCCATCCCAAAATTTCTTGTTGACGATCACGGCGTAGCCAAGATAACCGTGATCGGTCACCGTCATGTTCTTTTGTACTTCGTGGACATTTTGCGAGTAAATATTCGATGGCGTGTTCTCACTGCCGTCCACGGCGCCGGATTTCATCGCCGCATACACTTCCGAGAAAGCCATCGGCACCGGCGTTGCGCCAAGCGTGCGCATTTCAATGTCCTGCGCTTTCGACGACTGGATCCGCATTTTCAGGCCCTTGAAATCGGCCGCAGCACGCATCGGCTTGTTGGCCGACATGATCTTGAAACCATTGTCCCAGTACGCGAGTCCCACCAGCCCGATTGGTTGCAGTTTGCTCAGCAAGTTTTTGCCGATCGGGCCTTCGATGACGTTATACAGCGCTTGCTTGGTGGGGAATATATAAGGAACGTCGAACACCTCAAATTCCTTGACACCCAGCGGCCCGAACTTGGTCAGCGACGGCGCCAGCATCTGCACTTTGCCATCCTGCAAGGCTTCCATTTCCTCCTTGTCCTTGTACAGCGTGCTGTTGGGATAAACCTCGACCCGCACCCTGCCCTTGGTCAATTTTTCAGCTTTCGCCTTGAAGCGCTCTGCAGCTTGGCCTTTTGGTGTGTCTATCGCAACGATGTGGCTGAATTTGATAACGATGGGCGGTGGCGTGGTCTGTGCGTGAACACTGACACTGGCAACAGCGGCCAGCACCGCCGCCAGGTATTTGATTTGCATAAATTATTCTCGTAATAATGTGAACACGATGGACATGCGTTGTGCAACGCCACATCATTTTTGCCAGCGCTGCGCCGGACACCGGCAGCCTGACGCGGCACCGCTGCCCTGCTGCCCCGCTGCGCTGCTGACCTCCTGTCCTGCTGCCCTGCTGCCCCGCTGCCCCGCTGCCAGGCGACCGATGTCGATACCTCCCGCATGCGGAACGATTCAACGCTTTATTTGGCAACCTTGACGATCGATTGCATGAATTCCTTGCCGAAGCGCTCTTCCATTTGTTGCTGCATGGGTAACAGCGCCTTGCGGAAGCCGGCCACTTCAGCGGCAGTCGGCGTGTAGACCGTCGTCTTCCCGGATTTTTTGATGGCGTCCAGCGAGCGGTCGTTGTCGACCTGGGAAATGGCTTTTTCATACAGCGTGGCATCGAGCATCGCAGCGTCGAGCGCGGTGCGGATATCGGGCGGCAAACCATCCCAGAATTTTTTGTTGACGATGACGGCGTAACCCAGGTAACCGTGGTCGGTCACCGTCATGTTCTTTTGCACTTCATGCACATTTTGCGAATAGATATTCGACGGTGTGTTTTCACTGCCATCGACCGCGCCGCTCTTCATCGCGGCATATACCTCGGAGAATGCCAGCGGCACCGGGTTGGCGCCGAGTGCACGCATTTCCAGGTCCAGCACCTTGGACGACTGAATCCGCATTTTCAGGCCCTTGAAGTCGGCCGGCGTTTTCAATGGCTTGTTGGCGGACATGATTTTGAAACCATTGTCCCAATACGCCAGCCCGACCACGCCTTTCGCTTGCAGTCTTTCCAGCAGGCTCTTGCCAACCTGGCCTTCAATCACGTTGTACAACGCCTGCTTGGTCGGAAAGATGTAGGGCACATCGAATACTTCAAATTCCTTGATGCCAAGGGGACTGAACTTGGCCAGCGAAGGCGCCAGCATCTGGACTTTACCCTCCAACAACGCATCCATCTCTTCCTTGTCCTTGTACAGTGCGCTGTTCGGGTAGACTTCGATCCGGACGCGGCCCTTTGTCAGTTTCTCCGCCTTTGCCTTGAAGCGCTCTGCAGCCTGACCCTTTGGCGTATCGATGGCGACCACGTGGCTGAATTTGATGACGATCGGCGCGGGCGCGGCGGCAGGCGCGGTTTGGGCGTGGGCACCAAGACTCGCTACAGCAGCCAGGGCCGCTGCCAAAAAAGTGATGCGCATGGCGGACTTCCTCGTAATGGATGGAAAAGCATGTCGATCTGTTAAATAGGGCTCTGCAATTTTTTCACTATCGGTGAGTTTGTTACGAATGTTGCCCCACGGATACTGTGGAAACCCACAATAGCTTGCATCCCAAAAAACTCAACTTTCTCGTATGAAATCTCGTTTAACAAACTGGCAAAAGAAGCCGGCAAACGCGTTCGCCGCCTCTCAGCCCGCCCGGCGCTGGCGCTGGCTGCTGCCTGTCTTGCTGGTGTTGTTATTTCTCGCAGTGTTGTTTTGGCTACCGTGGCAGGCGCGCGAAATGGAAGCCAACGAACGTCAGGAGCAATTAATTGCGGACACGCTCTGGGTTGAGCAAACATTACGGTTCGAGCTCGCGCGCGAGGAAGAAGCCCTGGCCAGCCTGGGCGCCGACCTGACCAACAATCCGCCGGAAGCGGCGGCCATCCAGGCGCGCCTGGCGCAGATGTTCAAAAATGGCCATGAAATGCGCCGCATCCTGTGGCTCGATGCGTCCGGCAACATCCTTGCCACGCGCGGCACCGAAGCGGCGGACACGTCGCTCGAGCCTGGTTCTTTATTGGCGGGCGACAATGCGCGGCGCACCCGGAACGGACGTTACAGCGAACCCTACCGACTCAACAAGAGCGCACCGGCCCTGATCGACTATCACCTGCCCCTGTTTCAAAACGGCGTTTATCGCGGCAGCATGGTGGCCAAGTTCGACCTCAAAATCTTGCTCGATGAAACCGTGCCGTGGTGGTTTGCGCACGACAACGCGCTGACCATGTTCGACCGCCAGGACCTCGTCCTGGCCCAGCGCGCCGACGGTGGGCCAGGACGAGGCATTTATACGCACAAGCATGCGCTCGACCTGCCCGGCGCGACTGTGGAACTGGCCACCGATTCGGTCAAGGGCGCACCGCGCCTGCTGCCGAACTTGCTGGTTGGATCGGTCATCGTACTGGCGCTGGGCTTGCTGATTTCGCTGGCTACCCTGTGGCGCCACATCGCGCGCACGCTCGCGGCCGAGGGCGCGCTGCGCCAGCAGATGGCATTTCGGACGGCAATGGAAGATTCGCTGGTCACCGGCTTGCGCGCGCGCGACCTGGAGGGGCGTGTCACGTACGTCAACCCGGCGTTTTGCCAGATGGTGGGATTACCGCCCACCGAACTGGTCGGCAAGTTGCCGCCAATGCCGTACTGGGCGCCGGAAGCCATGGCGGAATATGAACAGCGCTTTGCCAGCGTGCTGGCCGGGAATGTCACGCCGCAATTCGAAACCGTATTCCAGCATACGGACGGCAACCGGGTGCCGGTGCTGGTGTTCGAAGCCCCGCTGGTCGACAGCGACGGCAAGCAGACTGGCTGGATGAGTTCGATCCTCGACATTTCCGACCGCAAACAGGCCGAAGATCTAAACCGGCGCCAGGAAGAAAAACTCCAGCAAGGTGCACGCCTCGCAACAATGGGTGAAATTTCATCGATGCTGGCACACGAACTGAACCAGCCACTGGCCGCCATTTCCAGTTACACCGCCGGCGCGCTGAACGTGCTCGGGCGCGCCGTCGACAATGGCACTGAAGTCGATGCGCGCATGTTGCGTGGTGCGCTTGAGCAAGCCAACGCGCAGGCCAAGCGCGCTGGCCAGATTATCAAAAGCGTGCACGAATTCGTGCGCAAGCGGGAACCGGAGCGCAAGGAAGTGGCGATCGAGAGCGTGGTCGAGGGCATCCGCGCCCTGATCGACCTGCAGGCGCGCCAGGCATTCGTTGCGCTGCGGGTACAGATTCCGTCGAACTTGCCGCCGGTAAGCGCCGACCGCATCCTGCTTGAGCAAGTCTTGCTGAACCTGACCCGGAACGCCATCGAAGCCATGGCACAGATCAGTCCCGAGCGGCGCGTCTTGCGGATTGTTGCGGAAAGCAGCCACAGTACCGTGGCAGTGTCCGTCATCGATCATGGCCATGGCATTCCCGCAGAGGTCGCGGAGCGCTTGTTTTCGCCGTTCTTTTCCACCAAAGCCGAAGGCATGGGCATGGGTTTGTCGATTTGCCGCACGGCCATCGAGTTTCACGGCGGCACGCTGACCCACGCCGATAACCCCGGCGGCGGTACGGTATTCACCTTCACGCTGCCCGAGCAGGCTGAAGTGGTCGGCTAGAATACCTGCCTTGCCCGGCGAAAGGATTTCATGCTGCACATAGTTGACGACGAAGACGTGATCCGCGATGCGCTGGCATGGCTGGCGCAGTCGCGCGGAATTGCCGCCCGTGGCTACGATGGCGGTGAGCCATTTCTCGACGGCATCGAGACGCGCATCGATACTGCCGGCGACTGTGTCTTGCTGGATGTCCGCATGCCGGGCATGAATGGCGTGGCGGTATTCGATCAACTGTTAGCGCGTGGCTTGCTGGCGCGCCTGCCGGTGATTTTCCTGACGGGCCACGGCGACGTGCCGATGGCTGTCGATTCACTGAAACGCGGCGCCTTCGATTTCTTTGAAAAACCGTTTAACGACAATCAATTGATCGACCGCGTCGAGCAGGCCATGGCCGCCTCGCGCAGCGCCCACGCGGCGGCCGAAGTGCATGTGCGGCTGGCATCGCTGTCGGCGCGCGAACGCGAAGTGCTCGATTTGATCCTGGCCGGAAAGATGAACAAGGTCATCGCCGACAAGCTTGGCATCAGCATGCGCACTGTCGAAGTGCACCGTGCCCATATTTTCGACAAGATGCAGGTCAAGACTGCGGTCGAACTGGCGGGCTTGCTGAAGTAAACGTGCCGCAATAAACGTGTCCCTTATCTGGCCACTTTGTTAATCGAATCGATCAAACCCTTGCCGACGCGGCTTTCCATTTGCTGCTGGACTGGCAACAGCGCCTTGCGGAATGCAGCGTCTTCGGCGGCAGTTGGCGTATAAAGCGCGGTTTTGCCGGCCTTTTTCATGGCATCCGTCGAACGATCGTTGTCCAGCCCGGCAACGATTTTTTCGTAATTGGTGGCATCGCGCAGCGCGGTCACCAGGAAAGCGCGGATATCTGGCGGCAAGCCGTCCCAGAATTTCTTGTTGGCCACCACGGCGTAGCCTGCATACGCGTGGTTGGTGTAGGTCACGTTCTTTTGCACCAGGTCCATTTTCTGCGTGTAGACATTCGATGGCGCATTTTCCGAGCCATCGATGACGCCGCTTTTCATGCCCGCGTAGCTATCCGTAAAGTTCATTTTGACAGGCGTGGCGCCAAGCGCGACAAACTGGGCATCGATCACTTTCGAAGCCTGGGCCCGCATCTTCTGGCCCTTGAAATCGGCCGGGGTGCGGATGGGCTTGTTGGATGTCATGACCTTGAAGCCATTGTCCCAGTACGCCAGGCCGACGATGCCCTTGTCGTCCAGTTTTGCCAGCATGCTTTTGCCGATGGGTCCTTCGGTTACGGCATACAGGGATTCCTTGTTTTTGAAGATATATGGCATATCGAACACTTCAAAATCCGTGACGCCGATCGGACCAAACGTCGCCAGCGAAGGCGCCAGCATTTGCACCTTGTTGGCCTGCAAGGCTGCCAGCTCATCGTCACCCTTGACCAGTGTGCTCAATGGATACACTTCGACCCGTACACGACCTTTGGTCAATTTTTCGGCGATTGCCTTGAAGCGCTCGGCAGCTTGTCCTTTCGGTGCATCGGACGCCACCACATGGCTGAATTTGATGACGATGACCGGCGCCGATGCAGGTGCCTGGGCAAACGCGTTCACGGTGAATGAAGTGGCTAACGCTGCGGCCAGGTAGTGAATATGCATAGCTTCTTAAGTAAAAGTTCAATAGCCAAGTTGACTCAAAGTACTTCCAGTGTGCCATGGATGTTTCTCATAATCAATACTTACTGTGGAAATTCGCGCGCTATCCTGCGCAAAAATAACACGCTATTACTTCATCACAGCACCCGTGCGACATGCTCACGGAATGCTACTTGGCGTTAGAATTGACTGCATCTGCAGCATCCCCGTGGCGGACCTTTTCTGACAAGGCACTCCGATGAGCGACAAGACAATTGTTGACAAGATGTTCTTGAAAAATGCCAAATCGATGCTGGTAATCAATGGCAAAGCCCACCCTTCGATGGTGGCGCAATTCCCACCCGAACTGATCAAGGACGACGCCACTATCGTCGACGTGGTGGTACTGCTGGCGTTGAACCAGGCCGAACTGACGCAGTACTTGCCACAAGCACTCGCGCGCCTGGGCGATAAAGGGTCGCTGTGGATAGCGTATCTGAAACAGAGCGCGTCAAAGGCGACCGATATTCATCGCGACATCATCGATACATTTGCGCAGCAACATGGCGCAACGGCGGTGGCCATGATCTCGGTCGACCTCGACTGGTCGGCATTGCGCCTGAAACGCATGACGGTGTAGCAACAACAAAACCGCAGTTTTCGCAGCCTGTCGCTGTCATTGACCGTTTATCGCATGGCCGGTTGGCGTGATGTGTCCGTGTGGAATGATGAAGCTCATCAATGCCACCGAAGGGACTCTCAGGAAACGCCTGCTGCACCGCCTCGCCGCCACCGCCACTGCCCTGCTGTTTGCCACCGTCAATGCGCAGGCTGACCCAGCCGACAAAATTGCCGTCGGCGCCTGCCAGGTACAAATGATGAGCGCTGGCAGCGGCCCTTATACCGTCATTTTCGAGTCGGGCTTCGGCACCGACTTGCGCACCTGGCGCAAAGTGGCGCCCGAGGTAGCCAAGTTGGCCCGCGTACTCACTTATTCACGCGCCGGCTACGGCGGCTCGGATGCGCGTCCCGAAGCGCGCACCCTGCTCCAGAGCAGCATTGAACTCGATCAATTGATTGCCGCCACCGGTGCACGCCCGCCTTTCATCCTGGTCGGTCATTCTTATGGCGGCCTGCTGGCACGGGCTTTTGCAGCGCGCCATCCGGACTGGGTGGCCGGCATGGTGCTGGTCGACCCCAGCGATGAACGCTTCAGCCCGGCGCTACGCAACATCGACGCGGCCCGCGTCGACCAGGACGATCGCACGTTTGCCACCATCGTCCCGGCCAAATTTCAGCCCGAACTGGCGGCGCTCAAGCCTGTGCTCGACAGTGGCGTGTTCCCCATCGCCGGTAAATTGCCCGATGTCCCGGTGGTGGTGATCAGCGCCATGCACACCGTGGAGAAACCCGAATTTTTCCTTGAAACCGCGCCGGCCCGCGCTGTCCTGTTCGGCCTGCACGATGATTTTGCCAAGGGTTTTCGCCATGGCCGCCACGTGGTCGCCGAGCGCAGCGGCCACAATATCCAGCTTGAAGAACCGCAACTGGTGATCGATGCCGTGCAGCAGGTCATCGTGCAAGCCGGCAAACGTTAAATTCCCTGTCCGCCCGACACCGCGATGCGCTGGCCGTTTACCCAGCGGTTGGCCGGCGCCAGCAGACTGGCAATCATCGGACCGATGTCATCCGGCAGACCGGCGCGGCCAAGTGCAGTCATGCCAGCAAACAGTTGATTAATTTCCAGATTATCGCGCACCGCGCCGCCGCCAAAATCGGTGGCAATGGCGCCGGGTGCGACGGTATTCACCGCGATGCCGCGTGCGCCGAGCTCTTTGGCCAGGTAGCGCGACAGCACTTCCACTGCGCCTTTTACGGCAGCATAAGCGGCGTAGCCCGGGAAGCACGGGCCGGTCAGCCCGGTCGACAGATTGACGATGCGCCCGCCGTCCGCCAGCACCGGCAACAGGGCCTGGGTCAGAAAAAAGACGCCTTTGAAATGGACGTCGACCAGGCTGTCGAACTGAGCCTCGGTGGTGTCCGCAATCAGCGCGTAATCGCCGTGGCCGGCGTTGTTGACCAGGTGATCGATCGTGGTGCGCGACCAGTGCGCTGACAGCGCTTGCTGCACCGCTGTCACGAATGCGGGAAATGTCGCGACCTGCGCTGTATCGAGTTGCAAAGCGACTGCGGTGCGGCCGAGTGCGACAATCTCGGCGACCACGGTGTGCGCTGCCTCTCGTTGCGAGTGATAGGTAACGATGACATCGCCGCCACCACGGGCAATCGACAGTGCAGTATTGCGGCCCAGGCCACGGCTGGCGCCGGTAATCAGAGTGATGGTGGACATGGTGGACATTGTGGACATGGAGGTCTCCTGTAGGTGAATGGCGCCACATGGTGCGGTGCCTAGCCAATCCTGGGTTGCCCGGAACGCCGCCAAACTTGCCTGATCCTCCAGGTCAGCGTGAAAGATGGCCCTGAAGCAGGGTGCGCAGGCTAAGCTGTCGCCATGGAAAATTTATTGGACGCCGTTGGGCGCCATACCGACGCGCACAGCCAGGCCAATGGCGTCGCTGCCAGCGCCATCCCCGGTCTGACCACCGTGCGCGCCACCATGCCGAGCCCATTGCTGCACGCCATTCCGTGCCCGCTGCTGTGTCTGGTACTACAAGGCAGCAAGCACGTTACCGTGGGCCGGGAAGGCACGTTGTATGCGGCGGGCGATTCGTTATTGATCACGGCCGATGCGCCGACCATCAGCCAGATCACTGGCGCCAGTCGCGCAGCGCCCTATCTCGCGCTGGTGCTGGAGCTCGACGCCGCCGTGTTTGCGGCGCTGATCGACGAAGGCGCGGTGCCGGGACCGGGGCTGCAACCGCGACCGGGGCTGAAACCGGGACCGGGACTGAAACCGGGACTGGAACCGGCAGCGACCGACGCCGAACTTGCCGATGCCGCCCTGCGCCTGATGCACTTGCTCGATCGTCCGGCGTCCGTGCCCATCCTGCACACGCAGCTGGTGCGCGAACTGCACTACTGGCTGCTCACCGGGCGCCATGGCCCAGCGGTCAGCCACTTTGGCAGACAAGCGGGACCCGCACTCCCCATCCGACGTGCCATTGCGCGCATGCGCACCGACTTTGCGCAGCCCTTGCCTATTAACGAACTCGCCGTTTTGGCAGCAATGAGCCGCTCATCGTTTCATCATCATTTCCGCAAGCTGACCTCGCTGTCGCCGCTGCAATTTCAGAAGCGCCTGCGTCTGATCGAAGCGCAGCGCCTGATGCGTTTCCAGGACGCCAGCGCCAGCAGCGCCGCGTTTGCCGTCGGCTACGAAAGCGTGCCGCAATTCACCCGCGATTACAGCAAACTCTTCGGCGCGCCACCGGTGCGCGACCTGCGCGCCGCGCGCACCCATCACCAGTAACTTGCCCAGGCCACACTCCCATGTCCACCATCCTCACCATGCAATTGACCGACTACCACGCCGTCATGGCGCTGATGCAGCAAACACCAGGCGTGTCGATCCGTGCTGCCGATTCGTTCGACGCCACCGCGCGCTACCTGGCCCGCAACCCGGGACTGAGCTTTGTTGCCAAAGTCGACGACGAAATCGTCGGCTGCATCATGTCCGGCCACGACGGCCGGCGCGGCTACCTGCAACATTTGCTGGTGTTGCCGGCGCATCGGCGCCAAGGTATCGCGCGCGCGCTGGTGGAACATTGCCTCTCGGCGCTGGCCGGGATCGGCATCGACAAAAGTCACGTCGATGTGCTCAACACCAACGCCGCAGCACAGGCGTGGTGGCAACAGGCCGGCTGGACGCGCCGCACCGATATCGCACGCTATTCGCTGGTCCGTTCCGGCGCACAGGACGCCTGATGGCCTAAAAGATCAGCGTGCGGTGACAAACCTGGCGTCGCCGCTGTCCGCCGCCCACGCCACTGCATCGGCGCCGGCGGCAATTTTCAACGGAGATGTCGGATCGGTTGCTGCACGCCAGACGGCTTCGGCCACATCGTCGCCGTATGTCACCTCCGACGCATCGCCCATTGCTGCAAACACCTTTTCCTTGAATGCGACATACGCCTCAGGAAAGCCGCCTTGCATGCGGCCGCTGGCGTTTGCACCGAAGCGCGTCGTCGGCGAACGGCCCGGCAGCACCAGGCTCAGACGAATCCCGAACGACTGCAACTCGACCGCCAGCGCTTCCGTGAACGCATTCACTGCCGCCTTGCTGGCCGTGTACACCGACAGGAAGGGCAACGGGACCACCGTCACGGTCGACGTCACATTGATGACCACCCCGGCGCCGCGGACACGGAACTGCGGCAACACGGCTTGGGTCATGGCAATGGTGCCAAGCGCATTGGTGGCGAACACATCACGGGCAATCTCCATCGACGTGCCTTCCAGCGTCGCCAGCATGCCGATACCGGCATTGTTGACCAGCACATCGATGGGGCCGGCAGCCGCGATGGCCTGCGCGATACTGGCGGCATCGGTGACGTCCAGCGCCAGCAAGCGCAGGTTGGGCGACGCCGGCAACAGGTCGTCGCGAACCGTGCGCATGGTGGCAATCACGTGCCAGTCGCGCGCCAGAAAATAACGGGCGGTGTCGAGGCCGAAGCCGGATGAGCAGCCGGTAATCAATACTGTTTTCATGGTGTTTCCTTAAGTTCGGTTGGCAATGAACGGATGATAGGCGCAGCAAAGCAAGACTGCTACAATCGCCAGTCCGTATTGCATTTGCAAGAGTCCTTCCATGATCGATCCCCTGGCGCAAGCCGTCACCCTGCTGGCACCACGCGCGTCGTACTCGAAAACCGTCAGCGGGGCCGGAGCGTGGCGTCTGCGCCGCAGCCACGGCGGCGAGCCAGGCTACTTCGTTATCCTCGATGGCGCGTGCCGGTTAACCATCGACGGTCAGACGACAACGCTGCAAGCCGGCGATTTCGTGCTGGTGCCGGCAGCGTTCGCTTTTACGCTGGCAAGCATTTCTCCCGTGCCGGAAAATGCGCCAGACAATATTCCAGTGGCATTGACGCCAGGTGAATTTCGCATCGGCACGATCGATGCGCCGTGCGAAACGCGCTACCTGGTCGGCCACTTCGTTTTCGACGCGCCCGATGCAGCGCTGCTGGTCTCGCTGCTGCCGCGCCTGGTCCACGTGCGTGGTCAGCCACGCCTGTCGACACTGGTGCAACTGGTCAGCGACGAATCGCGCGCAATCCGGCCCGGCCGCGATGTGGTGCTGTCGCGCCTGCTGGAAGTGTTGCTGATCGAAGCGCTGCGCGTGGATGCAGACAGTGCAGCCAGTCCCGGTCTGCTGCGCGGCATTGCCGACGAGCGCCTGGCCGTTGCGATTCGCTGCATCCACGAACAACCGGAGCAGGCCTGGACGGTGGTGCAACTGGCGCAGGAAGCGGCCCTGTCGCGCTCGGCGTTTTTTGCCCGTTTTCAGCGCACCGTCGGCATGGCGCCGATGGCCTACCTGCTGACCTGGCGCATGGCGCTCGGCAAACAACTTTTACGGAGCAACGAGAATGGCATCGCAGAAGTGGCGCAGCGCGTCGGCTACGGTTCCGCCAGCGCCTTCAGTGTGGCTTTTACGCGCCATGTCGGCATGCCGCCGACACGCTATGCACGCAACGTTTCCACGCCGTGACGGGCCAGTGCCCACGCGACATGTTCGCGTACCAACGCTGACGGATGATCGCGGCGCGCCTGCAACGCTGCCAGCACGCCGGCATCGCCCCGCGCACCGTCAGCGGCATTGCCCAGGCCCACCGCCAGGTTGCGCAACCAGCGTTCATGGCCAATGCGCCGGATGGGGCTACCTTCAAGCTTGCGGTCGAACTCGGCCTCGGTCCAGCCAAACAATTCCACCATCGACGCGCTGCCAAGCTGGTTGCGCTCGTCGAAATCGCCGACAGTTGCAGCCTGGGCGAACTTGTTCCACGGACAGGACAGCTGGCAATCGTCGCAACCGTACACGCGGTTGCCGATCAATGGCCGCAGTTCTTCGGGAATGGAAGATTTTAGTTCGATCGTCAGGTACGAGATGCAGCGGCGCGCATCGATGCGGCCAGGCGCTGTAATCGCTTGCGTGGGACAGACGTCGATGCAGGCCGTGCAGCCGCCGCAATGTGCGCCGGTGGGCGGATCGACCGGGAGCGGCAAGTCAACCAGCAATTCACCGATAAAAAACATCGAACCGGCGTTTCGGCTCAACAATAAAGTGTGCTTGCCACGCCAGCCGAGACCAGCTTTTTCGGCCAGTGGCAATTCCATCACCGGTGCCGAATCGGTGAATACGCGAAAGCCGAATGCGCCCACTGCCAACTGAATGCGGTCGGCAAGTTGTTGCAGGCGCTGGCGCAGCACTTTATGATAATCGCGGCCCCGCGCATACACCGACACCACAGCAGCGGTGGGGTCGCGCTGGCGCGCCTGCTCGCGCGCGCGCCACGCCGGCGTGGTGCCCTGCGGCAGATAATCCATGCGCGCGCTGATCACGCGCACCGTGCCCGGCACCAGCTCGGCAGGCCGGGCGCGCTTCATGCCGTGGCTTGCCATATAATCCATCTCGCCGTGGTTGCCTGCGTCCAGCCAGGCCTGCAAGCCGGCCTCCGCATGCGTCAGGTCGATATCGGCGATGCGCACGTCGGCAAAGCCCAGCTCCCGGCCCCACGCCTTGATGGCGCGCGCGAGAGCCGGCAAGTCGGCGGATGGTGCGGGCAACGCAGGCTGCATGGGGCGACGGGTAACAAGATCAATCCACCATTTTATGCGATGCACACTCTAAAAGCTTACTTGCCGGATGCAGCGGCCACCGATGCACTGGGCGCCGCCTTGGCGCAGGCACTGGTGCGCGGGCTGGTAATTTATTTGCATGGCGATCTGGGCGCTGGGAAAACTGCATTGACGCGCGCCATGTTGCGCGCGGCCGGCCACCAGGGCACGGTGAAAAGTCCCACCTACACGCTATCGGAGCCGTACAACATACAACTCGATGGTTCGCCGGTCAACGTCATCCATTACGATTTGTACCGAATGAGCAGCCCGGAAGAATTTCTCGACGCCGGCTTCCGCGAAGATTTTGATGGTGACAACATTTGCATTGTCGAATGGCCGGAAAAAGGCTTCCCGGTGTTGCCACAGCCCGATCTGGACGTGGTACTGCACGTCGCCGAGCTGGGCCGTGAGGTAGAATTGCACCCGTTGTCTCCACTGGGTCTGCTATGCCTCGACCGCCTGCACTTTCCGAATCTCTCGCTGCGCTGACCTCCTCGTCCGCGCGCCGCCGCCGCACGCTGCTCAAAGCTGGCGGCACCTTGCTGCTGTCCGTGCTGGCGCCCTTGCGTGCGGGCGCGGCGCAAATCATGGCGGTACGCGTCTGGCCCGCCCCAGACTACACCCGTGTCACGCTGGAAAACGACAGCGACCTGAAAGCCGAGCACTTTATTGTGCCGGATCCGCCGCGCCTGGTGGTGGACATCGAAGGGCTCGATCTGAACCCCACGCTGAAAAGCCTGGTGGCCAAAATTCAGTCGAACGACCCGTACATCAAGCAGGTGCGCGTGGGCCAGAACCGGCCCGGCGTGGTGCGCCTGGTGTTCGATTTGAAAGAAGAAGTCAAGCCGCAGGTGTTTACGCTGGAGCCTGTTGCCGGCTATCGACACCGCCTGATTTTCGACTTGTATCCGGTTCACCCGGTTGATCCGATTGCCCGCATGATTGAAACAGGCGACTGGAACAAGGATGGCGATGTAGCCGTTGCGCCAGCCCCGACTGCGCCCGCGGCCACCATCCCTGCCACGGCAGCTATCCCTGCACCGACGGCGGCTATCTCCGCACCGCCGGTAGCCGTCCCGGTACCGCCAACAGTGATCACGGCGCCGCAGATCGCGGCTGGCATCCGCCTGGAGCCGGAAATTGCCGGCACCAGGTCGACGGTTTCCCCTGTTCCGCGCCACGACAGCAAACCGTCCGCGCCAAAAGTCGCGCGCCTGATCACGGTCGCGCTCGATCCCGGCCACGGCGGCGAAGATCCGGGCGCCACCGGCACCACGGGCGTGCGTGAAAAAGATCTGGTGCTGTCGATTGCCAAGCGCCTCAAGGCCAAGCTGGAAGAGTTGCCGAATGTGCGCGTGATGTTGACCCGCGACGGCGACTATTTTGTGCCGCTCGGCACCCGCGTGGAAAAAGCGCGCAAGGTGCAGGCCGACCTGTTCGTCTCGATCCACGCGGATGCCTTCGTGGTGCCAAGTGCACGCGGTTCGTCGGTGTTCGTGCTGTCGGAAAAAGGCGCCACGTCAACAGCGGCGCGCTGGCTCGCCACCGACCAGAACAAGGCCGATCTGATCGGCGGCATCAATATGGGCACGCACGACCGTCAACTGGCCGGCGTGCTGTTCGATTTATCCACGACGGCGCAAATCAACGACAGCATGAAGCTGGGCAAAGCAGTCCTCGGTGAAATTGGCGGCATCAATCGCCTGCACAAGGGATCGGTCGAGCAAGCCGGTTTCGCGGTACTGAAAGCCCCCGATATTCCGTCGATCCTGGTGGAAACTGCGTTCATCTCGAACCCGGAAGAAGAAGCCAAGCTGAAAGATGGCGCCTACCAGGACCAACTGGCCGACGCCATCACCACCGGCATCAAGCGCTACTTCGCGAACAACCCGCCGCTGGCGAAAAGCCGGTTGAGCTAAGGACCAGACTGCATGTCGATCACTGAAACTATCTTCGGACAATTGCCCGCCGTCTTGCTGCGCGCGCCCGATGGCGCCGAAGCCATCGTTACCTTGTATGGCGCCCACCTGGTGTCGTGGAAAGGCACAGACGGGCGCGAGCGTCTGTTTTGCAGCGCGGCCTCGGTGCTGGATGGGTCAAAAGCCATCCGCGGCGGCGTGCCGGTGATCTTTCCGCAATTTGCCGAACAGGGCACAGGGCTGCGCCACGGGTTTGCGCGGGTCAGCGACTGGCATCTGCTCGATAGCGGTGTGGAAGATGGCGAAGCGATTGCGCTCTTCACGCTGGCCGAAGAAGACTTGAAGCCGGAATACACCCGCACCTGGCGCCACTCGTTTTCGCTGGCGCTGCGGGTGGGCATCAAAGCGAATACGCTGTCGATGCAGCTGGAGGTGCGCAATACCGGCGAGGTTCCACTGCCATTCGCGGCGGCGCTGCATACCTATTATTCGGTCGACGATATTGCACAGGTGCGGGTAACGGGTGTCGCGGCAGATGAACTGTCAATCGACGGCACCTTCGACGAGATTTATCGGAATGTCGGCGGGGATATTACGATCGAAACCGGTGCTGGCACCTTGCAGGTCAGCCAGTCTGGCTTTACCGATGCTGTCGTCTGGAACCCGGGTGCCACCGATGCTGCGGCACTATCGGATATGGAAGATGCTGAATTTACGCGGTTTGTGTGTGTGGAACCGGCGGTGCTGACGCTGGTGACACTGGAAGAAGATGAAGTCTGGCGGGGTAGTTATACGGTGAGTTGAGCGTTTCGTCACCGCTCCCCTTCCCCACCGCACTTAAAACCGTTATCCCGGCACAGGCCGGGACCCATACCACCGCAAAATCGCTCTGTTGAAATCGCAAAAAGCACCACTAAAGCATATGGGTTATGGGTCCCCGCCTTCGCGAGGATGACGGTGGTGATGGTGGGTCGAATCAATTCGACTCTTTAATCACCCGCCCATTACTCCCCTGCGTCGGCCGGGCATTGAATGGATACAGCCGGGAAAACAGCGCCATTTGCGCAGGTGACGCCTGCATGGTCTGTTTCATGACGATATACAACACCCCTTCGGTACATGGCGGCTCGCTCAACGATCCCATGAACGTGTAGTACTCGCGCTTGGCCGGCAGCGCATCCATCAGATCGATTATCACCGACGGCGACACCGATTCCAGCTTTTCCAGCGGGAGGTTATTCCAGATGGTCTGCATCAGCGGATGCGCTTTGCCGCGCTCCAGCAAAACAGCCACCACGGCAATCTTGCCTTCCGCGCTTTTGTGCACCAGGTGGATCACCATCTCGGTGCCCTTGCCATTGATCTTCTCTTCCGATGGCCGGTGAAAGTGAAACTGCTGCAGCTCGTACGTCTGGTTGTTGACGGTAATAAAATTGCCCCCACCAACAGTCACCATGATCGTGTGGCCGTTATCGACTTCGGAAAACGAACTCTGGTGATAGTCGAATGTGATCTGCTCGAGATCGACCTTGATGCCATCGCGCAGGTCGATCGGCGACTGGCGCGTGCCCGTACTGCACTTGCCCCAGTCCACATTGATCTTGCTCCAGTTACCCGGACCACTTTCACCGTCATAACTCCAGTGCGTGCCACGCGCGGGCGGTGGTGGTGGCGGCGGCGGTGGTGGCGTAGCAGCAATAATGGCTGCTTCGCGCTGGCGCGCCTCGGCCACCTTGCGCGCCTTGGCAGCTTTGGACGCGCGCGCAGCTTGCGTGGCGCGCATTTCGGCCAGCCGCACGGCGATACGTTCGGACAGGTCGAGCTCGGCTTCGTCTTCTTTCGATTTCTCGGCAGCGGCCGCAGGTTTCTCGATCGCAGGTTTGCCAATCATTGGCTTGATCGAAGGCTTGATCGATGGTTCTTTGGCAGTCGCGGAGGCAGAAGCGGAAGCAGAGGCAGACGAGGCAGCAGCAGCCGCAGCAGCAGCCGGCTTGACGGTCTCGGCCGACTTGGCAGCGTGGGGATCGTTCGCGCTGGCCGACGAGACGGCCAGACTACAAGCGAAGAAGACGATCAGGTTGCGCATGAATTTCCAGAGAAGAAGACTAACTTGCTCTGTTTATCGGCGGCAACTCAGTAAAACTTGAGGCTGACAACATAACAAGCCTCGAATGGACGCACTCGACGCGTCGTCTTAACGCATCGTTTCAACGCGTCAGTTCAACACGGCGTGACGACGCAGCGTCTCAACACGTCCATTTCAACGCATCATGCGGCGGCCAAATTTCCACAGTCCACCGAGCATGATCGGCACGATGGCTGCACCGACGCCCACCAGCACGATCACGGTCAGGTGATCGCGCACCACCGGGATGTTGCCGAAGAAATAGCCCGCGGTCACCAGACTGAACACCCATGCCAGAGCGCCTGTCACGTTGAACAGCTGAAAGCGGGTATGGGTCATGTCGGACACGCCCGCCACGAATGGGGCGAAGGTGCGCACCACCGGCACGAAGCGCGCCAGAATGATGGTTTTGCCACCGTGCTTTTCGAAAAAATTATGGGTCTTTTGCAGGGCCTCTTTGTTCAGCCATCGGTAATTGTGGGTGAACACGCGCTGCCCGAGTTTTGAGCCGATCCAGAAATTGAGCGTGTTGCCCAGTACCGCCGCCGCGACAAGCAGCGCGCACAGGAGGGGATAGTTCATCTCGCCGGTCGCGCAAAACGCGCCCGCAATAAATAACAGCGTGTCTCCCGGAAAGAAAAACAGGACCACCAGGCCGGTTTCACAGAACACAATTGCAAACAGCACTGCGTAGACATACACGCCGTACTGGTTGAGAAGACTGCCCAGCGTTTTATCGACATGCAAAATCATGTCGAAAAATTGCACTAAATCCATTATTTTTCCTAAAAAGGTTGCGGCGCATCATACCATCAGACCGCACGCATCAATACGTAAAACGCTGTCGCTGTTATCGGCCCTGTCAGGCGCGGATGCTATATTCCAGTCTACAAGCTGAGACAACAAAATAACAAGGGGAGAGCTGCATGCATTGTGTTGAACGGACCAGTATTTTTGCGGCGCTGGGACTGGCGCTGACCATGAACGTCACCACCAATGCTGCCAATGCTGCCACTGCCGAATTGCCGCCGAGGCCGACTGTTGCGGATGTCATCAAGGGTTCGACACCGTCCGACTGGCGCGCCCTCGACCCTGACAACACGCTGTACATGGATGTGGCCGGCGGGCGCGTCGTCATCGAACTGGCGCCGCGCTTCTCGCCCCGGCACGCTGCCAACATCCGCCTGCTCGCGCGCGAGCATTATTTCGATGGCCTGGCCGTCATCCGTTCGCAAGAAAACTACGTCGTGCAGTGGGGCGACGCCGATGAAAAAAATCCGCGCCCGTTCAAAACCGCCAAAGCGACTTTGCCTGCCGAATTCACGATCCCGCTCAAAGCCGACACCAGTTTCGTGCGCTTGCCTGACGGCGACGTCTACGCGCCCGAAGTCGGCCACTCGGACGGCTTTCCGGTCGCACGCGATCCCAAAGCCGGGCTGGCCTGGCTGACGCATTGCTACGGCATGGTGGGCGTGGGCCGCGACACGGCAGCCGACTCGGGCGGCGGCAGTTCGCTGTACGTGGTCATCGGCCAGGCGCCGCGCCATCTCGACCGCAACATCACCGTCGTCGGGCGCGTCGTCTCCGGCATGTCGCTGCTGACCACGCTGCCGCGCGGCACCGGTCCGCTGGGCTTTTACGAGCAACCATCGCAATACGCGCCGATCAGCGCGCTGCGGCTGGCGTCCGATGTACCGCCCGCCGAGCGCAGCCGCCTGGAAGTGATGCGCACCGACGGCCCGACGTACCAGAAAGTGCTGACGGCGCAACGTCACCGCGGCGGGCCGTGGACCAAGTTTGCGGCAGGTAAAGTCGACCTGTGCAATGCGCAGATTCCTGTGCGGACAGTATCGCCAGGTCTCAACTGATCCCGTCATCCCCGCGCAGGCGGTAGAGTCACTTCGCGCAATGCGCGGAATGACAAGTCCGGGAACCGCGCCCATAGCACACAGTTGAAGTTGCTCAGTTCGATGCTCCCGGAACTATGCTAGTGCCTTCCGCGGGGAGGATATAATCGGGCCATGAACGCGCCCGTCCCCACTTTCCGCCCAATCCAAGCCCTCCCCGACCAGCTCATCTCGCAAATTGCGGCCGGCGAGGTCGTCGAGCGGCCATCTGCTGTCGTCAAGGAGTTGCTGGAAAACGCGCTCGACGCCGGCGCCACGTCGATCACCATCCGGCTGGAAGAAGGCGGCGTCAAGCGCATTGCCATTACCGACAACGGCCGCGGCATCGCGCCCGACCAGTTGCCGCTGGCGCTAGCGCGCCACGCCACGTCGAAAATCGCGTCGCTGTCCGACCTGGAAAACGTCGGCACGCTGGGCTTTCGCGGCGAAGCGCTGGCCTCGATTGCGTCGGTGGCGGCAGTAACTATCACGTCGCGCACGGCCGACGCGCCGCATGCATACGAAATCGTCGGCTCGCACCAGGGCACGGTGGCGCCATCGTCGGGCGCGTGCGGCACCACCATCGATGTGCAGGACCTGTACTTCACCACGCCGGCGCGGCGCAAATTTTTGAAGTCCGAGCAAACAGAATACGGCCACTGCGCCGAAGTCGTGCGCCGTATTGCGCTGGCGCGGCCGGACGTGTCATTCAGCCTGTCGCACAACGGCCGCACGATCGATCACTGGATGGTCACCGACATGGCACGCCGCAGCGCCCATATCCTGGGCAGCGATTTTTCCGAAGCACGCATCGACATCGACGAAGCCGCCGGCCCGTTGCGCCTGCAGGGCTACGCCGGCCTGCCGACCGCCTCGAAAGCCCGCGCCGACGGCCAGTTCTTCTACGTCAACGGCCGCTTCGTACGCGACAAACTGCTGATGCACGCGGTGCGCGCCGCCTACCAGGACGTGCTGCACGGCGACCGCTTCCCGTCGTACGTGCTGGCGCTCGAACTCGACCCCGCGCTGGTCGACGTCAACGTCCACCCGTCGAAAATCGAGGTGCGCTTTCGCGACAGCCGCGCGGTGCACCAGTTCGTGTTCCACGCGGTCCAGCGGGCCCTGGCGCAGACATCGGCGACCGCGCACGGCAGCGTGCCGGCGCCGTTATCTGCCGCGCAGTTACCGGGCACCGAGCCACGCCGCGCGCACGAACAGGCCAGCTTTGGCAGCGCGCTGGCGCCAACGTTTTCGCCATCGCCCTATCCGCCCGGCAGCCGCTGGGATGCGCAGCCGGCCGGCGTGGCGCAGACGATGGCAAGTTATGGCGCGATGTTCACTGCGGCGCCGGCGTTCGGATCTGCGCCTTCGCCTTCGTCCGCTATGGCGCAGGTGTCGACGCCTTTGCAACCGATGTCGAACGATGCCTTCCCGCTCGGCTTCGCGCTGGCGCAGCTGCACGGCATCTATATTCTGGCGCAAAATGAACGCGGCCTGGTGCTGGTCGACATGCACGCGGCCCACGAACGCATCCTGTACGAGCAGCTGAAAAACGCCCTCGATGCGCAGGTGGATGGTCAACAAAGCGATCATGTCCTGCAAGTGCAACCGCTGCTGATTCCAGTGACATTCTTTGCCGACGCCGTCGAAGTGAGCACCGCGACCGAACACGCCGACACGCTCACTGCACTCGGCTTCGACATCGGCGCCTTGTCGCCGACGACGCTGGCAGTGCGCGCCGTCCCGACGCTGCTGAAAAACGCCGACGCCCAGACACTGGCGCGCGACGTGCTGCGCGACGTGCGCGAGTACGGCGGCTCGCGCGTGCTGATCGAACGCAGAAATGAATTGCTCGGCACCCTCGCCTGCCACACCGCCGTGCGCGCCAATCGCATCCTTGCCGTCCCCGAAATGAACGCGCTGCTGCGCCAGATGGAAAGCACGGAACGCGCCGACCAGTGCAACCACGGCCGCCCGACCTGGGTGCAGCTGGAAATTGGCGCGCTCGACAAGCTGTTCCTGCGCGGCCAGTGATGACGGCATCAAACAAACCGGTGGCGGTGGCCATCATGGGCCCCACCGCGTCCGGCAAGACCGCCGCCGCGCTGGCCATCGCGCGCGAACGCCCGGTGGAAATCATCTCGGTCGACTCGGCCTTGGTGTACCGCGGCATGGACATCGGCACAGCGAAACCTTCGCCCGAAGAACGGGCAAGTGCGCCGCATCACCTGATCGACATCATCGACCCGCTCGACGCCTATTCGGTCATGCAGTTCCGCACTGATACGCTGCGCCTGGTCGCCGAGATCAGCGCGCGTGGTGCATTACCGCTGCTGGTGGGCGGCACGATGATGTATTTCAAGGGCCTGACGGATGGGCTCGACGATTTACCGACGGCCGACACTTTGGTGCGTGCGCGCCTGGATGAAGACGCCGCCCGCGAAGGCTGGCCGGCTTTGCACGCACGCCTGGCCGTGCTCGACCCGATCACGGCCGACCGGCTGAAACCCAACGACGCCCAGCGCATCAACCGCGCGCTGGAAATCATCGAACTGACAGGGCGACCGATGTCGGCATTGCTGTCGGGCCGCAGCAAGCTGGAGCTGCCGTTTGATCTGGTCTCGTTCGGCCTGGAGCCGTCCGACCGCGCGGTGCTGCACGGCCGCATCGCTGTGCGTTTCGACCAGATGCTGGGCACGCGCGACGACACGGGCCTGGTGGCCGAGGTCGCGCGCCTGCGTGCGCGAGGCGATCTGCATCCTGCACTGCCGTCGATGCGTTGTGTTGGCTATCGCCAGACTTGGGAATACCTGGACGGTGTGATCGACCGCCCCGCCCTGCGCGAGCTCGGCATCATCGCCACGAGGCAACTGGCCAAGCGCCAGCTGACATGGCTGCGTTCGATGCCGGAGCGGATCGTCATCGACTGCCTGGCACCGGATGCGACGGGTGCGCTGCTGGGCGAGCTGGCGGCGCGGGGGATTTAGGCCGCTGCTGTTGAGCCCGCGTGTTGTAGCAAAACAAAATTATAGGGACGCTTGACACCAAATATAGGGATCTCTATAATCTTGGTCT
Organism: Pseudomonadota bacterium; assembly: GCA_030853745.1. Lineage (GTDB taxonomy): Bacteria > Pseudomonadota > Gammaproteobacteria > Burkholderiales > Burkholderiaceae_D > JALYUM01. The sequence continues at coordinate 102,683 of JALYUM010000190.1, forward strand.
GTTCGGTGATATAGCTCAGTTGGTTAGAGCACAGCATTCATAATGCTGGGGTCGGTGGTTCAAGTCCACCTATCACCACCAAGAATTGCAAAAGCCGCTGCCTTGAAGAGTCAGCGGCTTTTTTGCGTTTGGCGTGGACGAGAAAGTTCAGCGGATCTGAGATTTTTGGCAGCGCTTGGATCGTCGAAGCTTCGGTACGACGAGCGCGGTTCCTTATCGCGACACAGATTGGTCGAAGTAGTTCAAAAATGTCCAATCGCCAACTATACCCCGCCCCCCCTCCCCCCTCATGCCCCTATTCCGACCTTCGTTCCCGATTCGAAAAGCTGAGATCCTGTCGAGGGCAGACCCGACTCCATCTTCCTCCATATATAAAACATAGTTGTCTACCGTGCAGCTCTGCAATTCGATGTCGACACATAAAAGCACGGGTTAGTTATTAAATTTCCAACCGTAGCGCCAATTGTGTGTATGCCACATTTTCCTGACCAGTCAACAAGTTGGAGCCGACGACCCGTACAAGCGCTATCGATGGCTTGTACTTAGGGTTGCCAACGTAAAACTTCCATCCTAATGCGGCCTTAACAATGTGCCGATCCTGCTTTATTCGATCAGCCGATGCACTTATATCCCACTGCCCCTCCACTGATAGCGTGAGACTTAGAGGTGCGAGGGAAGTTGTTTCAGGAAATGGAAAGCTGTGTAACTGAATGACAATTCTAGCCCCATTCACACGACCGCGTCCAGCACCGTTATCGGATGATCGTACATCGTTAGAATATGCTCCACCCATCAAATCCCAGTAAGTACATCCTTTTGATAATGCGTTTCCACATCCTCCCAAATTGATTGGAACACTGGTCAAATCAATGGTTGCTTCATAAGTCCTTTCGTCAGTTTTCTTTATAAGATCACGGTCGGCACTGACAAGAAGCTTGGGCAAAAAACCAAAGCCCGCGTCACCATAGGCCATAAATATTGCTGCTTCAATTCCACGTTTATCTTGCGCGCGGGTAGCTAGTGAATTCTTTCCTATCCATGCAGATAATTGCGCTTGAGCAGTTGAGCCTGGGAGATTTGGAGAGGTAAGCGAAAGTGCGGCATCAATCGCTGATGAAGACTCGCCCCCTGAATTGTTAAGATACGAGATTTGCGCAGGCTGCTCCCAAGCGTTTTGCCCCCCTGGCGCCTTTGCTGGGCGGTTTCAAGAACCAAGCGCAACACTGGGTTAATTAACAGTGTCGGTTGAGTGTTGAAGTAGTGCTATATGCTGAGTATAAACGACGAGTGGCGAGTCAGCATTTAGCCTCGC
>JALYUM010000174.1 GCA_030853745.1 Pseudomonadota bacterium
GGCCAGCCATGCTGCGGTTGCGCCACCTGGATCTGTGCCTGCACCGGCGCCTGCGTCCGCGCCACGTTCGCCGGCATCTGCACCTGCACCGGTGTCTGCGCCAAGTTCGCAGGCACCGGTGGCGACGCCGACCGTCCCTGCCGGACCGGCCCCGGCGATGAGTTCGGCCCGCGCTGCCCTCAATGCAGCGCTTGAAGCGGCGCGTTCGGCCAGTCGCGGCCAGCAGCCGCAGCAGAAGCGCTCGACGGCGCAATCGCATCAGGCCGCGGCAGCGGTAACGGCTGCCACGCCAGAGACGGCGCGGCCGGTACAAGCAGCGCCACCTCCTGCACCAGTGGAGCGCGGGGCGTCAGGGGCGCCATCTTCAACGCCAGCGGAACGGCCGGCGGCGGCTGCGGCGCGTCCCGCGTCAGCTAGCACGCAGCCACCGCCATGGCAGACCACGGCTGCGCCCGCGGTGCCTGCTGCTCCGGCGGCGCCATCCGCGGCGTACGATGAAAACAGCAGCGAGCCGCCATCATGGGTCACGGAGTTTTCTGACGACACCGCGGTCGCGCAGGAGGTCGCCACCGCGCCCGCGCCCGTTATCATGCCGGTGACGGCGCCGGTGCGCGCGCCGGCGGGGCCGAAACACGCATATGTGATCACCCCGGTCGAGCAACTTGGCTGGGATGGTAACTGGCCGGCGCTGGCGGCGGGGCTGCCGCTGCGAGGAGTGGCGCAGCAACTGGCGTTCCAGACCGAGCTGATCGAGTGCGTGGCGCAGGGGAATGTTGCCACCTTCCGCCTGCGCGTGCCGATCGATACACTGCGCGCCAGCGGCAACAGCGAGAAATTGTGCGCTGCCGTTCAGGAGCATTTTCCCGACATCAAAGTCATGCTGGAAACTGAACTGGGTCCGGTCTGGTACACCGCCAGCGCCGAAGCGCAGGCATATCGCGAGGAGTGCCTGCGCACCGCTGAACAAACGGTTGCCGGCGACGCCTTCGTGCAAGGTATGATCCGCACATTCGACGCCTTTGTCGTGCCCGGGTCGATCAAACCGGCAGCGTCAGCCTGACCCTTTTTTTACTATTTTTTGAAAGAACATCACCATGATGAAGAACCAGATCGCAGGCTTGATGAAACAAGCGCAAGCCATGCAGGACAATATGAAAAAAGCCCAGGAACAACTGGCGCTGATCGAAGTCGAAGGCCAGTCTGGCGCCGGCCTGGTGAAAGTCGTGATGACCTGCAAGAGTGACGTCAAACGCGTCACCATCGATCCTTCGCTGCTCGCTGACGACAAGGACATGCTGGAAGACCTGGTCGCCGCAGCCTTCAACGACGCCGTGCGCAAGGCCGAAGCCCTGTCGGCTGAAAAAATGAGCGGTATGACGTCGGGCATGCAACTGCCGGCCGGTTTCAAGATGCCGTTTTAAGGCCAGCATGCCAACCGTGCTGCGCGCCTGATGGCCAAGTCGCTCGATTTCCTCACCGAGGCGCTGCGGCGCCTGCCTGGCGTGGGGCCGAAGTCGGCGCAACGCATGGCGTTTCACCTGCTGCAGCACGACCGCGAGGGCGCCACCATGCTGTCGCGCGCGCTGTACCAGGCAGTCGACAATGTGCACCACTGCGCATTGTGCAATACGTTTTCGGAAACCGAAGTGTGCGACCTGTGCAGCGATGAGGCGCGCGACCGCGCCATGCTGTGCGTCGTCGAAACGCCAGCCGACCAGATGATGATCGAGCAGACCCTGACCTACAAGGGTTTGTATTTCGTGCTGATGGGGCGGTTATCGCCGCTGGATGGCATTGGTCCCAAAGATTTGCATCTCGACCGTTTAATTGCACGCGGCGCCGACGGCGTGGTTACCGAAGTGGTAATGGCAACCAATTTCACCAACGAAGGCGAAGCCACTGCGCACTACATCAGCGAAATGCTGAAGGCGCGCGGCCTGAAAGTAAGCCGCCTGGCGCGGGGTGTGCCGGTCGGCGGCGAGCTGGAGTACGTCGACGCTGGCACTATCGCCCGCGCCATGCTCGACCGGCGCAGCGCCTGACGCTGGCGCCGGGTGCCGGGCGTCGTTGGCGTATCTTCAACGTCGCACCGCACAAGGTACGCCAGCGTATTGTCGCCATCGCACCAGGCAAGGCTTGCCAGCGTATGGTCGCTGTCGCACCACGCAAGGCTTGCCAGTGTATCGTCACTGCTGGACCACGCAAGGATTGCCAGCGTATCGTCACTGCCACACCAAATAAGGCCTGCCAGCGTATCGTCACTGCTGCACCACGTAAGGCCTGCCAGCGTATCGACTAATCCAGCGCCGGGCGCTGACGACGCATTTTCATCGCCGCATCGCTTAAAACCTTCCAGCGCATTGAGTGATTACGCATCGACTGCTCGGGCAATGGCTACTCGCGCAATGACTGCCCACTGCGCGCGCAACGGCTGATTGCGCAACGCGTGTATTTGCCCGCGTGGCGCTACCAGTACGGGCCCCAAAAGCCGCCGCCACGCCAGCGTCCCGGCCCGAAACCGCCGTAATATGGCGATGGATAGTTGTACCGCATCTCTTCCTTGGCGCCCAGTTGCAGGACGCATGCGCGCCATGGATCCGAGCCGGCCGCGTAGCCCAACCTCAGGCACGCCGGGCCAAACACCGCCATATCACGCTCCATATCGGCCTGCACACGCGCGGCGCGTTCCTGCGGTGTTGAACAGCCAGCCAGCGCGAACGCGGCAACCAGAATTAAACGACGCATGGTCCTCTCCTGTATGACGGCTTCCTTTTGTATCCATTCAGGATAATGAACGGCGCGCCGCATTGCAAGTGCGCTGCGCGCTACCGTGCGCGGGTTTGCTTGACCAAGGTGGCAGCAAAAAGTTCCGTTTGAAGCGAGCTCGTCAGACCGCTATTTGCCTCCCATTTGCGCCAGGTCGCACGGCGCATGCGACGCATGTGTGTGCCCCTCGATGCAGTGCGATAGTCGTGCTTCGAACAGTTGTCCGTGAGGGCGTTGTGATGGTCTCTAACTATTTGATATTGCTTGCAATCGGACTGGTATTGATGTTGTCTGCGCCCCTGCATATGGCATGGCCGAGCGCGGTCGATGGCAAGATGCTGGGCAAGCGCATGCCCGCGTTGCCGGTGGTGTTTATGCGGGCTGGCGGCGTGCACGGTGTTGTCGTCGCTACTTCCGGCGTGGCGCTCGGTACAGGCACTGGCACTGGCGCTGGCACTGACACTGGCACTGGCGCAGACGCGAATGCGAACGCGGGCACGGGTGCGCGCGAAGGTGCTGGTGTGATGCTGGTAGATTTTTCGGCGCCGCAATGTGTTCCTTGCAGCAGGAATGTCACGCTGCTGAATCGGCTACAGCGCGACTACCGGGCGCGCGGGCTGACGGTGGTTGGCATGGCGCGCGCCCCGCCCCTGCATACAGCCAGCGTTGTGTGGGACTCACCACGCGACTACGCGCTTGGCAGCGATCCTGACGGTGCATTGTCTGCCCAACTTGGCACGAACAGCATGCGGCCAGCGGTGCTGGTGGATCGGAACGGCATCATTGTCTGGCAGGGCGATCCTGCCAACCTTGGCCGAGCCACCATCGAGCGCACGCTGTCCGCGCCGGCACTTGGGGAGTTGCTAAGGCTTTGAAAAGATGCTGGCCGTAGTGGGCATGTCGACAGGTGACAGCGGGGGCAAGGCGAACCCGGGTGTTGATATGGGAAGGCGATCCCATGTCTGGATGCGACGACGTGAAGGCGCAAGCGCGCTTGTGCAACGACGCTGCACGTGAAGACGCGCCGGCGCAAGGACATATCGATACACAGAACCATGCGCAAGGACGCTTCACCTCGTCGATGTCGACTTCGACGCCGATGCGGACGTTGACACCTGTGTCGACGCAGGTGCCGACGCAGGTGCCGACCCAGGTGCCGATGCAGGTGCCGATGCAGATGTTGACTCAAGTGCCGACGCAGGTACCGATGCAGGTGTCGACTCAACTGCCGACGCAGGAGTCGACTCAAGTGCCGACGCAGGTGCCGACTCGACCGCCGACACAGGTGCCGACATACTGGACAGTGCCAGTGCCGGGACCGTCTCAAGGCCGAGCTTGACCAGCATGTGTGTGATGACGTCATGCGGCGACGGGTGTCCAAGGTAGTAGCCCTGAACCAGATCGCAACCGTACTCTTGCAGAAGGAGCAGCTGTTCGCTGGTTTCGACGCCTTCGGCGACGACGATCATTTTCAGTCCGTGCGCCATGGCGATGATGGCGCGCGTGATGGCGGCGTTTTCGGTGTCCTGGGGCAGACCGCTGATAAAACTGCGGTCGATCTTCAACGTGCGCACATCGAAGCGTTTTAAATAGTTCATCGATGAGTAGCCGGTGCCGAAGTCGTCGATCGACAGGTACACGCCAATGCCGCGCAGCAGTTCGAGCGTGGCGAGCGTGGCATTGGCGTCGTCCATCAGCGTGCCTTCGGTCAGTTCGAGTTCGAGCAGACCAGGGCTCAGGCCGGTTTCGTGCAGCGCCGACAGCACAATCTGCGACAGATTTTCGTCCTTGAACTGTTTGGCGGACAAATTGACCGCCATGCGTAGTGATCGCCGCGTCAGGTGTTGCCACGCCATGGCCTGGCTGCACGCAGTGCGCAGGATCCATTCGCCGATGGGCACTATCAGTCCGGTTTCTTCGGCCAGCGGGATGAATTCGGTCGGTGAAATGATGCCGCGCTCCGGATGACGCCAGCGCACCAGCGCTTCGACGCCGACGATTTCTGTCGTGCGCGCTTCCACCTGCGGCTGGTACAGCAAATACAGTTCGTCGTTTTGAATCGCCTTGCGCAAGCCGACTTCGAGTTTGACGTGACTCATGATTTTCATGGTCAGCGACGAACTGTACAGCTTGGCGTTGTTCTTGCCAGTATTTTTGGCGTGGTACATCGCCGTATCGGCAAATTTGAGCAGGGAATTACAATCGTCACCATCTTCCGGGAACAGCGAAATGCCGATGCTGGCAGTGACAAAGATTTCGTGGCCCTCGATCAGAAAGGGACGCCGCATCGCTTCCTTGACGCGGTGCGCCACATTCAGTGCGTCCTCGACCCGTTCCAGGTCGGGAATCAGGATGGTGAATTCATCGCCACCCAGGCGCGCCAGGTTATGGGCCGGACTATCGGACGGGAGGCGTGCATGACCCCCGCCGGCCGTACTGTGCGATATATCATGCGGTGTTTTGTCGCTCTCCTCATACGCCTGTTCCCCACGCGACACGACGTCGCTGGGCCGGGTGGTTTCACGCAGCCGTTCCGACACGATTTGCAGCAAGTTGTCACCGACGTTATGGCCCAGGGTGTCGTTGATACGTTTGAATGCATCGAGGTCCATGAACAGTACGGCAAACTTTTTGTTGCCTACTTTCGATCGCTGCAGTTCACGCTCAAGGGTTTCCAGGAATGCCTGGCGGTTCGGGATGCCGGTCAGGCTGTCGCAATAGGCCAGGCGCCGGATCTGTTCTTCGGTGCGCTTGCGTTCGCTGATGTCGCGCACCAGTCCCAATACTTCTTCGGCGCCGGTCGCCACCAGGCGCGCTTCGAAATGCTGGCACTGGCCGGCTTGCAGCAGAGTGTATTCCACCGAACGGACATGGTCGGTGTCCAGAACGGCAGCCATCTGTTCCAGCATGCGCTCGGCAATGTCCTGCGGCAGTACTTCGCTGATGTGCTTGCCGACGCATTCTGCGCGCGGAAAGACAGCATGGTCGACGCGCCCGGCATGTGGCAGGTGTGGCAGGTGTGGCGGGTGCGACAGCGGTAGCAGGTGTGGCACGTGCGGCAGCGGTGGAACGTGTGAAAGGGGTGACAGTGATGGTACGTGCTGCGTGTGCGGCAGCGGTGGGACGTGTGAAAGGGGTGACAGCGGTGGTACGTGCTGCACGTGCGGCAGCGGTGGAACGTGTGAAAGGGGTGACAGCGATGGTACGTGCTGCGTGTGTGACAGTGGTGAGACGGGCACCAGGTGCGACAGTGTTGAGACGTGCGCCAGATGTGACAGCGGCGATACGTGCGAAGGGTGCGACAGGTGCTGGTGGTCCGACAGCTGCGACGATTGCGCCGCCGGATCAAGTGCGGGCGCGCTGATGCTGGCGCTGTCCGCGCCGCTGGTTGCGCGTGCGACACCGGTGCCGCCAGCGGCAGTACGGTGGCCGGGAATGCGCTGGCGAAAGGCACGTTCATGTCCGGGCGCGTAATCGAGGTACACGCCATGCTTGTCCATGCGGAAGAATGTGTCGGGAATGGCGGCCAGCACTGCGCGGTTGTGAGCGTCCGCGATGCGCAGGCGCACGATGGCATCGCTGGCGCGCAGCACATACAGCACCCGGTGGCCCAGAATTGGCCAGTTGATGGGTTTCGAGACAAAATCGGTGGCGCCAGCGTCGTATGCGCTGGTGACGGCTTCGATATCGTCACCGCCGGTGACCATGATGATCGGCACTGTGGCGCCGTTGTCGAGTTCGCGGATTGCGCGGCAGGCGGCGAAGCCATCCATGTTGGGCATGTCGACGTCGAGCATGACCAGGTCGGGCACCAGCACCCGTGCCTGCGCCAGCGCCTCGGCGCCATCGGCTGCTTCGATGGCGTCCAGGCCGACCTGCCTGAGCATTTCGACCATCAGCATGCGCATCACCGGATCGTCGTCGGCGACAAGCACGACGCCGCGTGCGGAAGGGTTGACGGAAGTTTGCATCAAAGCAGCAGAAGAACTGGGCATGTCATGTTTCCTTTTCCATAATGGCGCTGAGTGCATCCTGGACCGCATGGAATTCCCCCACCATCTCGTTCAAAATCCCGTCTGCGCCGTCGATGCTGGCATCGCGGCCGAGTTGTTCCAGCTGACGGCACAGGCGTGCAAAGCTTTCTGCGCCGACATTTGCGCTGGCCGATTTCATGCTGTGCGCCACCTTTCGTACGGCCGGCGCATCGTGTACGGCAATCGCCTGGCGCAGAAATGCCAGGCGTTGTGGTGTGTCGTCTACCCAGGCGCTGATGACCTTCTGCACCAGCGCACCGCCGCGTTCGCTGTTCAGCGCACGGATGGCATCGAGTGCGCGTTGATTGATGGCGCCTCCGCTGTTCATGCCGGTCGTTGACGATGCATGGTCATCGCGCTGGTACTGGCGCCGGCTGCTTACCATTGGAACAGCTGGCGCTGGCGTTGGGGTCAGCGCCAGCGCCCGTTCCACCCGGACTGCCATGGCGTCGTGCTGCACCAGCGCTGGCAGGTCGATCCAGCGGCTGATGGCAGCATGCAGTTGCCGCTGCGAAAATGGCTTCGACAGGTAGTCATCCATGCCGGCGGCCAGGCACGCTTCGCGGTCGCCCTGCAGAGCATTGGCGGTAAGCGCCACGATCGGTATCGAGCGCCTGCTGCCGGCATTGCGTTCCAGCTGGCGGATGGCGGCGGTGGCGGCAAAGCCATCCATGACCGGCATCTGGCAATCCATCAGCACGGCGTCGAAGTTGTTTTCGCGCAGGGCGGCCAGCGCTGCGGCGCCGTCACCGACACACAGCACGGTCAGGCCCAGGCTGCCCAGCATGGCCTTGGTGACTTCGACGTTGACCGGATTGTCTTCGGCCAGCAACACGCGCATCGTGGCAGCCCGGCGCGGCACCGCCGCTGTCGCTGCCGTCATCCCCGCGGGCGTCTCCCAAGCCGTGGTGGCCCCCGCTGCCGTCCCTCCCGCTACCATTACATCTTCTGAAGTCTCCCAAGCTGTGGTGGCGTCCGTTGCTGTTACTCCCGCTACCGTCCCTCCCGCCACCTTTACATCGTCTGAAGTCACCCAAGCTGTGGTGCTCCCCGCTGCCGGCATTTCCGCCGCCGTTACATCGTCTGAAATCACCCAAGCGGTCGTCACCCCCGCGGCCGCGGCCCCCGTCACTGCCGGTGTTCCCACCGCCGCTGTCGCCACCGCCGTTGTCGTCGCCCCCGCCGCCATCGTCGCGACTCTTGCTGCTGTCGTGCGGCGCTGTACAGTAATCGGGGCAGGCTGCGCACCAAGCCCCACCGCTCTGGCGCCGGCGCTGAAACCAGCATCGCCAACGCCACCGGTTGTTACGCGCGCACGCATCGACAGGCACGCGTACAGGTCGGCGCCACGGGCTGGCTTGGTGAGCTGGTAGGCCACGCCGGCTGCGCGCCGCTGGACCGGATCGGCAGCCAGCCGGTTCGGACTAATCAGCAGCAACCGGGTGGCGCGGATTGCCGGGTCGGATTTGATCGCGGCGGCCAGCGCCAGACCACTGGTGCGCGCCAGTTCCATGTCGATGATGGCGGCGTCGAATGGCTGGCCGCTGGCGGCCGACGCGCGCAGGCCGGCAATGCCGTCGACCGCCGAGTCGGCGCACGTGACGTCGACTTTCCAGTGTGCCAGCTGGCGCGCCAGGGCTGCGCGGCTGGTGGCGTCCTCGTCGATGACCAGCACGTGCATGCCTTGCAGATCGTCCTGGAGCGCAGCGGCGACCAGATCGACTGCCTTGCGTGGGCCGTTGACCGGCAGCGCCACCGGTTCGACGCGGCGCTTGTCGAAGCTGACCGTGAACCAGAACAGCGAGCCTTGCGTGCGTACATTGTCCACGCCGATCTTGCCACCCATCAGTTCTACCAGCTGGCGCGAAATCGCCAGGCCCAGGCCGGTACCGCCGTACTTGCGCGTGGTCGAGTCGTCGGCCTGCGAAAACGCCTCAAAAATGCGCGTGCGCGCTTCGCTGGCCACGCCGATACCGGTGTCGTGCACTTCGAACCGCAGCGTGACGGTCTGGGCGTTTTCTCCCGCCACGCGGACCCGGGCCAAAATGCGTCCGCTATCGGTGAATTTAATGGCATTGCCAAGCAAATTGGCAATTACCTGGCGCAGCCGGTTCGGATCGCCGCAGATGGCAATCGGGATCTCGTTGGCAATGTCGAAATCGAGCCCGAGCTGCTTGGCTTTCGCTTGCGGCGTGTAGACGGTGTGGATGTCGTCCAGCAAATCCCACAGGTTGAAATTGATGTATTCCACGGTTAGCTTGCCGGCCTCGATCTTGGAAAAATCGAGGATGTCGTTGATGATCACCAGAAGGTGTTCGCCGGACCGCTTGACCAGGTGCGTAAAGTTGCGCTGGCTGTCGCTCAACTGAGTGCCGAGCAGCATTTCCGTCATGCCCAGCACGCCATTCATCGGCGTGCGGATTTCATGGCTCATCGTGGCAAGAAACGCGCTTTTCGCCTGGCTGGCGGCCTCGGCAGCATTCTTGGCTTTTTCCAGTTGCGCCGTGCGCACGCTGACCTGGCGCTCAAGCGCATCGCTATGGTCGCTCAACGCCACGCCGCGGTCTTCGATCTGCGCCAGCATGATATTAAAGCTGTCGACCAGCGTGCCCAGTTCGTCCGTGCGATGGTGCGCCAGACGCACGCTGTAATCCTGGGTGTGCGACACCTGCCGCGCCGCATCGATCAGTTGCTGAATCGGCGCACCGATCGAACGCGTGATGCGTGCCGCCAGCAACAGCGACACCAGCAGCGCCCCGGCCATGGCCGCAAAGAAGATGCCCTGGCTGTTGACAATCGCCACCCACATTGCGCGCAGGTCGGCCTCGATCATCACGACGCCAACCTGGCGCGTCCCCTGCATCAATGGTTGCCACAGGCGCATGCGCGACGACCAGAACTGGTGTCCCAGGTCATTTGCGGCAGTCAGCGCTGCTGGCGTCGTGTCGATACTGCGTCCCGGCGGTGGCGGTGGCGGCGTTGCCGGCAGTGGCGGCGTTGCCGGGAGCGCGCCGGGCGCCGATGCATACGAAGTTCTGGTGCCATTTTTATCGTGCAGCTTGCTCTTGCCCCTGACGCGCTCTTCAACCAGAGCAGGTGCCTGGACTGCGCTGTCCGGCGCACCAGCCTCGGCAGCAACCTGCCCGGCCCGATACGCCGCAAACAGCTGGCCCTGCTGGTCATACAAAGTCGCACGTAAAATATTGGTGTTGCCGCGCAAGGCGGCCAGGGTGTTGCGCGCCAATGCGCGGTCATTCGACGCCAGCGCATCGACGCTGTTGGCGCCGATGACGCCGGCAAGCGCGGCAAGCTGTGTGGTTTCGTCGCTGCGATGGCTGAGCACACTCGCCACGCCGAACGCAAAAAACACAACTAGCAAGGCGGTGCCAGCGGACACCAGCGACATGATCGTCAACTTCTGTTTGAGGCTGGAACGCGCAAATTTCGGCATGACATCCCCATCGCGGCAGCATAGGATCGGGCAAGCGCACACGCGACTGGCCCTCCGTGCAGCGTAATAATTCCCGCAGGAAAAATATACGACCGACGCTCAGGGGTGACATTGCGTTGAGACAATTGTTTCTGAAGCGGTGATGGTCTGTTGTGAATGTGTGACAAGTAAAAAGGAATGCCGCAGCATCCCTTTTTTCGCCGACGACAACCGTGTCATCGCGCCGGTTATTGGCGGTCAGCAGCAGTCAGCAGCAGTCAGCAGCAGCCAAGAGTCAGCAGTCAGTAGCAGTCAGCAACAGCGAGCAGCCAGCAGTCAGCAGTCAGCAACAGTCACCAGCAGCCAGCACCAGCCAGCAACAGTCACCACCAGTCAGCAACAACCGCCGCGCTTGCCCGCGCCACCGTACCGGGCTTCCTGGCGCTCGCGGAAAAATTCCTCGTAGCCCATTGCGGGCTGGTCGGGATGATTTTTTTCCATGTGCGCCAGGTAGGTATCGTATTCGGGCAAGCCGACCATCAGGCGCATGCTTTGCCCCAGGTAACGGCCTGCCTGTGCCAGTGTTGAAAACATGTCAGTCTCCCTGGACGATCAAAAAATGCATCAGCGCTGCGCCACCGACACCGCCACGAACGGTGTTTCGGCCGATGTCGGACGGCTCTCGGCGCGGGCCCGCAGGGCAGTGCGCACGCCATAGAACAGCACCGCCAGCACCACAATCATGAAGAAGGCAGCCATGCCTGCGTCGATGTAGTCGTTGAAAATAATCTGGCGCATCTGGGCGACATTTTTGGCCGGGGCCAGCAGCACGCCCTGGTCGAGTGCAGCCTGGAATTTTTTGGCGTGCGCCACAAAACCTACCCGCACATTGTCGTCGAAAATCTTCAGCCAGCCCGCATACAGCGTGCACAGCAGCAGCCAGATCGTCGGCACAATGGTGACCCACGCGTATCTGGCGCGTTTCATCTTGAACAGCACGACGGTGCCGAGGATCAGCGCGATACCGGCCAGCATCTGGTTGGCGATGCCGAACAGCGGCCACAGCGTATTGATGCCGCCGAGCGGATCGACCACGCCCTGGTACAAAAAGTATCCCCAGGCCGCGACGCACAGTCCGGTCGCCAGCAGGTTGGCCACCAGCGAATCGGTGCGCTTGAGTGTTGGCGAGAAGGTGCCCAGCAAGTCCTGCAGCATGAAGCGCCCGGCGCGGGTGCCGGCATCGACTGCGGTCAGGATGAACAGCGCTTCGAACAGGATGGCGAAGTGATACCAGAACGCCATCATCGATTTGCCGCCGGCGATGCCAGCCAGGATATTCGCCATGCCGACAGCCAGCGTCGGGGCGCCGCCAGCACGCGAGATGATGCTGTGCTCGCCCACGTCTTTGGCCATCTGAGTCAGCGTGTCCGGCGTAATCACGAAGCCCCATTCCGATACCGCCTGCGCTGCCGATTGCGCGGTGGTGCCGATCAGGGCAGCCGGGCTGTTCATGGCAAAATACACGCCCGGATCGATCGTCGAGGCCGCTACGAGCGCCATGATGGCAACGAACGATTCCATCAGCATGGCGCCGTAGCCGATGAAGCGCGCGTGCTCCTCGGTTTCGATCATCTTCGGCGTGGTGCCGGAGGCGATCAGCGCGTGGAAGCCGGACACCGCACCGCAGGCAATGGTGATGAACAGGAATGGGAACATGGTGCCCGACCAGACCGGGCCGCTGCCATCGATGAAGCGAGTGATGGCAGGCATTTTCAGGTGCGGGGCGACTACCAGGATGCCCACCGCCAGGCCCAGGATGGTGCCGATTTTCAGGAAGGTCGACAGATAATCGCGCGGTGCCAGCAGCAGCCAGACCGGAATCACAGATGCTACGAATCCATATCCGATCAGCATCCAGGTCAGTTGCAGTCCGGTGAACGTGAACGCCGGGCCCCAGGTAGGCGAATCGTGCACCCACTGGCCGGCCACGATGGCCAGCATCAGCAGCACGAACCCGATCAGCGAAATTTCACCGATGCGCCCGACGCGGATGTAGCGCGAGTACACGCCCATGAACAGCGCGATGGGAATGGTCGCCATCACGGTGAATGCGCCCCATGGCGAGCCGGTCAGGGCTTTCACGACGATCAGGGCCAGCACAGCCAGAATGATGACCATGATCATGAAGGTACCCAGCAGGGCGATCAGGCCGGGAATTTCGCCCATTTCCGATTTGATCATGTCGCCGAGCGAGCGGCCGTCGCGGCGCATCGACAGGAACAGCACGATAAAATCCTGCACCGCGCCGGCAAACACCACGCCGGCAAGTATCCACAACATGCCGGGCAAGTAACCCATTTGCGCCGCCAGGACCGGACCCACCAGCGGCCCGGCGCCGGCAATTGCCGCAAAATGGTGGCCGAACAGGACGTAACGGTTGGTCGGGACGTAGTCGAGGCCGTCGTTGAATTTGACGGCCGGCGTTTGGCGTTGCGGGTCGAGTTGCAGCACGCTTTTGGCCAGGAACAGGCTGTAGAAGCGGTACGCAATCAGATACACACACACGGCGGCGGCGACAATCCACACCGCGTTGATGCTTTCACCGCGTTTCAGGGCGATGTAGCCCAGCGATCCTGCGCCAAAAAGGGCGAGCGCAACCCAGCCGAGCTGGCTTGTAAGACGTTTCATGCGTGACTCCTCCGGTATTTTTTTAACATCGTTTTTCAAGCAAGGCAGGGCCTCGACATCGACGTTGCCAATGCCATCCCGTCACTTGCAGCGGGCAGTATGTTGGCTCGATATTGCCGCCACAAGCGCAGCACTACGCAGCGTCTGCGTACTACTACGCAGGAAATGGCAAGGAAGTCTTAAATTTCAACTAATACATGTTTTGGCGGAAAGAATCGTAGAATTGCGTCACGACGCCGTCGATCATCGGAGATTCATGAAACTGAGGCAAAAAGTTATCCTGCTGGCTGTAGCGCCCTTGCTCGTGGCGCTGTGCGTCATTGCGCTGTTCGTGCGCCAGCAGGCCATTACGCTGGCGCAGCAGCAGCGCTCGACCATCGAGACGGCGTATCTGGCCAGCAAAGAAGCCGAGCTGCACCATTACGTGGAGATGGCGGTGCACGCCATTTCGCGTCAGCTGGTGTCCGGCCGCACCGATGCGGCGACGCTCGCGGAAGCCAAGCGTATCCTCAGCGACCTGAGCTTTGGCGATGACGGCTATTTCTTCATTTACGATATGCAGGGCAACAACCTGATGCATCCGCGCCAGCCCGAGCTGGTGGGGCGTAATTTATGGAGCTTGCGTGACGCGGCCGGCGCACCCACCATCCAGGGCCTGATCGCGCGCGCCCGCTCCGGCGGCGGGCTGGAGCGCTATACCTGGGTCAAGCCGTCGACCGGGCACGCGGCGCCCAAGCTTGGCTACGTGGTGCCGATCGAGCAGTGGGGCTGGGTCATGGGCACCGGGATTTATCTCGACGATGTCGATGCCGCGCTGGCCAAGGTGGATGTGCAGCAGTCGCGCAATATCGAAAGTACGCTGTGGTGGATTGCCGTGCTGGCGATCGTTTCGGCCGCCTCGGTCGGCAGCGTCGGGCTGGCGCTGAATATCCGCGAATCGCGCGTGGCCGATGCGAAGCTCAAGGTGCTGGCCCAGCGTGTCGTCGATTCGCAGGAGCAGGAGCGCGCGCGCCTGTCGCGCGACCTGCACGACGGCATCAGCCAGTCGCTGGTATCGATCAAATTGCAGCTCGAAGCGGCCACCATCCGGCTGGAGGGTGATGCGGGCCAGCGCGCAGCGGCCACTGCAAGTGTCGAGCGCAGCGCGAGCGCCATCACCAGCGTGCTGGGAGAAGTGCGGCGTATTTCACACGATCTGCGCCCGGCCTTGCTCGACGACCTTGGGTTGGCGGCAGCCTTGGCGGCGCTGGCCGAGGAGAGCGGTACCGGTGTGCAATTTTCCAGCGACAGTGTCGACGAGCGCCTGCCGGTCGAACTGGCGACCGTGTTGTTCCGGATCGCCCAGGAAGGTCTGGCCAACAGCGCGCGCCATGCCCGGGCCAGTCACACCAGCATGCGCCTGGCACAGGCCGGCGCGGCGCTGACGTTGAGCATCAGCGATGACGGCATCGGTTTCAACCCCGACGACATGGCGCTGCATCCCCATCGCGGCATTGGCTTGCGCAATATGAGCGAGCGCATGGACGCCATTGGTGGCACCATGGAAATCGTCTCGAACGCCGCCGGCACCACGTTGCGCGCCTGCGTTTCACTGGGTAAATCGTGACCGAACTCTCCACCACTACCACCACCGCTGTCCGCCAGCTTCCGCGTATCCACATCATGCTCGTGGACGATCATCCGCTGGTGCGCGACGGCCTGCGCGCGCGCCTGGAAGCGGCGCCGCATTTCTGCGTGGTGGCCGAAGCGACCAACGGCGCCGAGGCTGTCGAGCGCGCCCAGCAGGGCGGTATCGATCTCGTGCTCATGGATATCAATATGCCCGGCGGCAGTGGCCTGGAAGCCACCACGCAACTGCATGCGTGCTGTCCCGGCGTGGCGGTGCTGGTGCTGTCGATGCACGACAAGCTTGAATATGTCAGCCAGGCCATGGCCGCCGGCGCACGCGGGTATGTGCTCAAGGATGCGCCCGGCAAGGACATCGTCATGGCCATCGACACCGTCATGGCCGGCGGCATTTATTACAGCAGTGCACTGGCGCGCCGCCTGGCCAAGCCGGCCGGGCCGGCACTACACGATAATGGCCTCACCGCGCGCGAGCAAGAAGTGATGCGCGGCATTGCTGCCGGCCACTCGAACAAGCAGATTGCCCGCACGCTGGCCTTGTCGGTACGCACGGTTGAAACCCACCGTTTGAATATCAAGCGTAAACTTGGTATCGAGGGACAAGCAGAGCTGATTCGCTTTGCGGTCCAGCATGCCCAGTTTGGCAACGCGTCGTA
>JALYUM010000184.1 GCA_030853745.1 Pseudomonadota bacterium
TAAAAGCACGCAGCAAAAGTGGAAACCTGCTTTTTTTTGCAATGGCGCGCGCTAAAATTGCCTGCGAAGTTAGATCATTTTTAGAGTCAACTTCCGCAACACATAAAAGCACGCAGCAAAAGTGGAAACCTGCTTTTTTTTGCAATGGCGCGCGCTAAAATTGCCTGCGAAGTTAGATCATTTTTAGAGTCAACTTCTGCAACACATAAAAGCATGCAGCAAAAGTGGAAACCTGCTTTTTTTGCAATGGCGCGCGCTAAAACTGCATGACCAAGCCAGATCATTTTTAACGCCAGAATCGACAGAACACCCATAAGTACGCGCCGGGTGGCAAGATAGGGGTAATCCACTCCTCGATCGCTTGCATGCAGCGCGCCATACTTACCCTCTTGCTGTTTTCTCTGTGCAGCTGCGCATTGGCGGCGCCGGCCGTGGTGGCCCGCGGCGCGGCGCCGGTTGTCACGCCGACGGTTGCCACGCCAGCGCCGCCCGGTGACGTGGAGGTGCAAGCGGCATTGCCGGCACCGTCTTCCACCGCGCAAAAACTGTATGCCTCGGCCAGGGGTGACCTGCTGCAAATTCGCATGTTGCTGAAAAATGGGCGCAGCCAGTCGACCGTCGGGTCCGGCTTCCTGATTGGCACCGGCAACCTGGTATTGACCAACTACCACGTGGTGTCGCAGATGGCGCTCGACCCCGCCATATACGCGGCCGAATATATCGACACCGATGGCAAGACCGGCCCGGTCACGCTGCTGGCAGTCGATGTGTTGCACGACCTGGCCGTGGTGCGGGTCGACCGCAACGGCACCGGCACCTTCAAATTGCCCGAGAAACCGTTGAAGCTGACGCAGGGCCAGTATTTGTACTCGCTCGGCAATCCGCTCGACCTGGGGTTTGCGATTTCCGAGGGCGCCTACAACGGCATCGTCACGCGCAGTTTTTACGAACAATTGATGTTTACCGGTCCCATCAATTCTGGCATGAGCGGCGGGCCCAGCGTGACGATGGGCGGCATGGTGGCGGGCGTGAATGTGTCGAAGCGGCGCGACGGCGAACTGGTCAGCTTCCTCGTGCCGATCAAATTTGGCCAGGAATTACTGCGCCGGGTGGCCGCGCAAACTACGATTCCGAACGACTTCAATCCGCTGATTGCGCAGCAGTTGCTGGCGCACCAGCGCAGCATGGTCGAGCGTCTGCTGGACAAGCCGCTGTCGATCAAGAACATGGGGCCGTATCTGGTGCCGGTGCGCGATTCCGAACAAGTGCGCTGCTGGGGCAGGTCGAATGCCAAGCTCGAGGCCAGCTTCATGGCGGACGCGATCAGCTGCACCATGGAGGCGTCGGTGTTTGTGTCGGACAACCAGCAGAGCGGCCACGTGTCGATGGTGCACCAGTACCTGCGCGCGCCCGCCATGTCGCCGCTGCGGTTTGCTGCGCTGGCGTCGAACGTGTTCCGGATGGAGCGCACTGCGCCGCGCCGCGATGTGCGCCTGACCCATCCCACCTGCACCGAGCAGTTCGTGCACACCGCTACGCTGCCGCTGCGCGCCGTGACCTGCGTGCGCGCATTCCGCAAGTTTCCCGGGCTATACAATTTCAGTTTGCTGACAGCCAGCACCGATGACGCGCACGCCAGCCTGCAAAGCCGTATCGATGTCTCGGGCGTGTCGTATGAAAACGGCGTGCGCGTGACGCGCGCCTTTCTGACATCGCTGGGCCGGCGCCGCTCACCCGCCGTGGCGCAACCATGAGCGGCCCGTGGTTCGTCGAAACGCTGGCGCGCAACGGCGACGTGCTGCAGCGTCACCAGGTCAACAGTTTGCCGATCCGCATCGGGCGTGCCTACGACAACGATGTCATCCTCGATGACGATTACGTCGCGCCGCGTCACGCGCTGGTGGACCAGGACCACGGTAGCAACAGCACCATCAGCAGCAATAATAACAACAGCACCGGCACCGGCACCGGCAGGCTGATGCTGCATGACCTCGGTGCGCGCAACGGTGTGGTAAAAAACGGCAAGCGCCTGCCCAGTGTGGTGTTGACGGGCGATACGGTGGTGCGCATTGGCCACACCAGCCTGCGCGTGCGTCCGGCGAGTTTTACGGTGCCGCCAGACCTGCTCGACCGCACCATGCACGGGTGGGAAGGTGCACTGCCCGGCATCGCGGGCATCGTGCTGGCTGCGATCGTCGCGCTGCTGCTGACCTGGCTGTTCGATACGCGCAATTTCCAGGCCACGTTATATTTGCAGGCGCTGGCAGGCAGCGTAGCGGGCGCCGTGGTGTGGGGCGGCGCCTGGGCATTTGCCAATCGCCTGTTCGGCCGCCACGCCAGGCTCGGGCGCCACATTTTCATCATCGGCAGCGGCGCCGCTGCACTGCTGGCGTGGGCAGGGCTGTCGAATGGGCTGGCCTACGCCTTTGCGCTCGATCCACTGGCGCGCTACGGATCGCACGGCGTCATCATGATCGCCGCCGGCATTGTTTATTTTCACCTCGCCACCGTGAAGCCACCGTTGCGGCTGCGCTTTCGCTGGCTGTGCCTGTTGTTTGCCGTGGTTGGCTCGGGCCTGGTACTGATTGCCAATTTCCAGCGCAGCGGCGCTGTGGCCGACGACTTGTACATGGGGGTGCTGTTGCCGCCATCGATGCGGGCCAGTCCGGACCATCCAATCGACGAATACATCGACGCCGTAGAAACAATGAAGGACAAGGTAGACCACGAACGCGCCAGCAAAGTGGACAACGGCTGATAAAAAAAGAGGCCGCAACTGGCGGCCCCCTTGAAAGCATGTCACCACCTCGGGTGAATGACATGCCGATGCCTGCCTGTCAGGTGGTCCGGCCGGCAGCGCCCGGACGCGTACTGGCCTGGCCGGTGCTGCCTGCTGGTGGCCGGGTACCGTCGGCGCCTTCATGCATTCCCGAGTTGGAGCCTGGCGTGCCGCTTTGCATGGTGGCGCTGGCGCCACCGCTGCTGTTGCCGCGTGCTCCGGCCTGGTTGCCTTTGCCGTCGCTAATGAACGGATCGGAGAACTGGCGGATATTTTCTTCCTGCTTGCGCACGCCGCGCTCGGTTTCTTCGGTGGCGACACGGGCCACTTCATCGGCCAGCGCGCGTGCAGTCTGCGACGTTTTTTGCACGTGCTGCTCAGTAACCCGGGACAGGTCGACCTGGGCATCGGCCGCGACGCGCGAGAGATGCTGCTGGTAAGCCCGCAGCTTGTCGGCGGCAGGCTGGGCGCGCGAGGCGGCAGCGCCGAAGGCATCGGTATGGCGTTCGGACGTCAATAGTTGCTGGCTGGCCGACGCGGTTTCTTCCATCATGGTCTGGACCAGCTGGATATTCAGTTCGCACACTTGCTGGAACGAGCGGAACAACGATTTGGACACATCGTTGAGGAACGACGTTTGCGCCTCCAGATGGGTGCGCACTGCGGGAGTGACTGCCTGGGAATATGGATACATAGCGTGCCTTATCGGATAGTCATGCGTGGTGTATGCGAGGCGATGCGCGGCCGGTGCAGGGGGCAGCGCCACCGCCTGCCTGGCCATCTCATCACGGGGGAACTGAAGATTACCAGGAGCGGAAAGTGCCCGCCGGGTGGTCTTCAGAACAAGTTAGTAGGCTAGTGCAGCGCACCATGCCGGGTTTGATTTAAATCAAACGTGCGGCCCAGTTGATGCCACGTCGATATTTCAATCAAATCAACTACTTGAGTGACGCACCGCAATCTTTGCAGAAGCTGGCGCCTGCGGTATGGCCGGTGCTGGCACATGCAGGACAGGCGTCGTCGCCACCGGACGCACGCTGCATCCGGCGTGCAAAATGCTGGGATGTCATTTCCGCAGTGACAATACCGGTTGGCACCGCCAGGATGCCCCAGCCGAGCAGCATCATGAACGACGCCAGCATCTTGCCGAGACTGGTATGCGGCGTGATGTCGCCATACCCCACCGTTGTCATTGTCACCACCGCCCAGTACATCGACACGGGAATGCTGGTATAGCCGTGTTCGGGGCCCTCCACGACATACATCGCGGTGCCCAGGATCAGCACCGCCATCAGCACCACCGACAGGAACACCAGAATTTTGCGCCCGCTGGCCTTCAGTGCCTCCCCGAGACGCGTGTATTCCTCGATGTACAGCGCGAGCTTGAAGATCCGGAACACCCGCAGCAGGCGCAGGATGCGGATGTTCAGGAATACTGCAGCGCCGGGCACGAACAGCGAAAAATAGGTCGGCAATACCGACAGCAGATCGATGGCGCCAAAAAACCCGGTGGCATAGCGTAACGGCCTCTGCACACACACCAGGCGTGCCAGATACTCGAGCGTAAACAGCACGGTGAACATCCATTCGAGCACGTGCGTGGTGGTCTCGTAATGGCCCCGGATCGACGGCACACTGTCGAGCACGACGACGATAATGCTGAGCACAATCAGGATCACCAGCAAGATGTCGAAGCGGCGCCCGGCGACGGTATCGGACTCGAAAATGATGTGATAAATGTGGCGCCGCAATCCCGGCGGTGGTTCGCCGTATGAAGACGGCGCCTGGGACGTGTACGGTGTATCGGGGCGAGGTGTCGGCATGGCCCCGAATGTAGCACAGCACCCGCGCCACCCCGCTCACCGCTCGCTCGTGGGGCGGCTGTTGATACAAATGCACCGTCATTGCACAAGAACGGCCAGCGCCTGCTGGCGCGAAATTTGCATGAAGAAAGCTTTAACGTTACCAAGCCGATGCAAGGTGAGTGCCATGTTGATTCGAAACGATGTGCTTCTGTACGCGGGACCGTCCTCGCGTGCAGTGCGGCTGCTGTGGATCGATCCCGGCCACACCACAACCTTTACCTTTGCCCTGGGCGTGCCTGGCGCGTGGCCGGTGCCGACGCCGTTGGGCCTGCTCGAGGCCGATGTGCAGAATCGCCGCGCGCGCCTGTTGCTGGCCGACCCGTATGCGGCGCGTCCTCCCGCCACTGCCCCGACGCTCGCGCAACTGGCCGCACACGACCGGGCCCGCTGCGTGATCCTGTCCCTGACGACCGGGAATGCTGCACTCTTCAATGCACAGGAACGGCGTCGCATGGTGGCGGACGCGGCTGCCGCCAACGATTTGTCGGCAGCGACTGTGCATCGCTATTTACGCCGCTATTGGGAAGGCGGCCAGAACCCGGATGCACTCTGGCCCGACGAAATGGCCACGCAGCCTGGCGCAAAAGCAACAGCGCGTCGGCGCGCACGGCGCGGTACGGTCCAGGCAGGGCCGGACGTGCGCAGCAATTTTCGCATGGCCGTCACACGCTACGCTTCCACCCACAGCGCATTTTCACGGCGCGCGGCCTATCGCCAGATGCTGGAAGATTTTTACCCCGAGCGCACCATCGACGCCCTGCCGACCTTTGGACAATTCAACTACTGGATCGACAAGGACGCGGTGTTGCAAACCATCTAGTCGGCGTTGCGTTCAACCCAGGTGGCAAACTGGTCGATGAATTGCTGCAGGAACGCGCGGGTGCCGTCGTTGGTCAGCGTATCGCCGTCGTACAGTTTGTCGACACCGCCGATATACACTTCGGGCTGGGGCATGCACGGCATGTTCAGGAAAACCAGCGACTGGCGCAGGTGGTGATTGGCGCCAAATGCACCGCTGGCGCCCGGCGACACGCTGATGACGGCACATGGCAAACCGTTCCATGCGCTGGCACCATATGGACGCGAGCCGACATCGAGCGCGTTTTTCAGGCAGCCGGGCACCGAGCGGTTGTACTCGGGCGTGGCAAACAGGACACCGTCGAATTCCTTGATTTTGTTGCGAAACTCGACATAGGTGGCCGGCGGTGTCGCTTCGTCATCCTGGTTATACATTGCCAGGTCGCCGATCTCGACGAATTCCAGGTCGAGTGTCGGTGGCGCCAGCAACATCAGCGTCTTGCACACTTTGCGGTTGAAGGATTCACGACGCAAGCTCCCCACGATGACTGCGATTTTTCTTGTTGCCATGTCGGCTCCTTCAGACGGTTGATCGAAGGGCAAGTGTAAGCGGATTATGGTGCTGGCGACCACACACCGTACCGACGTGCAGCCTAAATGCGGCCGCGCCGGAATGCGGCCAGAAAACGTCTGGCGGCGGCGGCACTGAGCACTTGCACGGCATCGCCGTGCCAGGCATACAGAAACTGCGGACCGCCGAGGCGGTCGGTCAGCTTGGCGTTGAGTAAAAACCGCGTGCCGACCGGGTAGTCTTCACGCAGGGCACGGCTGCACTGCACTGGCAGGCTGGGCGCGAACGCCTGCCCTGCCATCGGCTTGATGGCAACTTTCCCGCTGCGCGGATCGATGAACGATTCCACCGCCACTTCGCGGTAGGCCCAGGTGTCCCGCGTCATGGTTCACGCGTCATGCCGGCACCGCCACAGGTACGACATGCGCTTCGCGGATCGGCAGGTTGATCAATGCTGCCGCCAGGGCCAGCACGATATCGGCGTACCACATCCAGTTGTAGTCGCCGAAGTGAACAATCGACAGGCCGCCCAGCCACGCGCCAAAAAAGCCGCCGACCTGGTGCGACAGCAAGGTCAGCCCGAACAGCGTCGACAGGTAACGCATGCCGAACAATTTGCCCACCAAACCAGCGGTGGGCGGGACAGTCGCCAGCCAGGTCAGGCCCAGTGCGGCGGCGAAAATGTAAAACGTCAGCGCGGTTTTCGGCGCCACCAGGTACAGGCCGATGATCACCGCGCGGCTGGCGTACATGACGGCCAGGATCGACTTCATCCGGAAACGCGTGCCAAGTGCACCGGCCGACAGGCTGCCGACAATATTGAACAACCCGATCAGGCCCAGCGCGGTGCCGGACACTGCCGGCGACAGATTGCACAGCGCAACTTCGCCCGGCAAGTGGGTGACCAGAAAGGCGATGTGGAAACCGCACGTAAAAAAGCCGGCGTGCAGGTACAGATAGCTGGGATTGCGCAACGCAGCTTTTATTTGCGCGCCCATGCCCTCGCTGGCAGTGACGATTACTGGCACAGCTGGTTTCGGAGTGCCGCGCAGGCCGCGGGCCAGCGGGATCGTCAGCAAGGTGGTGGCGGCCATCGTCAGCATCGCGACGATCCAGCCCGAACTGGCAATCATGAATTGCATCAGCGGCGCAAACACGAACTGGCCGAACGAGCCGCCGGCATTGATGAAGCCGGCGGCAAATGGTCGGCGGGCGGCCGGCAGGCGCTGGGCAGTCGCGCCGATCAGGATGGAAAAGCTGCCGGCGCCCGCCCCTGCCGCCGACAGGATGCCCATCGTGGCAATCAGGCCCCACTGGGTCGACACGAACGGCGTCGCCGCCATGCCACCGGCCAGCAGCACAGCGCCCAGCACGATGACGCGGGCTGGCCCGTATTTGTCGGCCACGGCGCCAAAGATCGGCTGCGCGGCGCCCCACATGAACTGGCCGATCGCCAGCGCAAAGCTGATCGATGCGATGCCAAGGCCGGTGGACGTGTTGATCGGCGACATGAACAGGCCGGTGGTCAGGCGCGCGCCCATCGTGATCATCAGGATGGCGGCAGCTGCCAGGATCAGCAGCCAGGCGGCGCGCGGGGACATCTCTACCTTCATCTCAGACGGCTGGGTCATGGCGGGTTTCCTGGAGCAAGGGCGCGACAAGGTGGAAGGTGGCGTCGAGTTGCGCGTGCAGGCTGCGCACCGCATCAGCGCCATGAAGTTGTTCGAATGCGTCCTGGGCGGCGCGCCACACGGGAATGGCCTGCTGCAATTTCAATGTGCCAGCGTCAGTCATCGTCACGATGCGCTGGCGGCTGTCTGCGCCAGGCAGCAGGACGATCCAGCCAGCGTCGGTCAACGGCTTCAGGTTGCGGGTCAGCGTGGTGCGTTCCATGCCGAGGCGATCGGCCAGTTCGGCGACCGGCAGCGCTTTGCTGGCGGCGGTGGCCAGCACCGAGTACTGCGTGATTTTCAGGCCGACCGCTGCCATGTGCTGGTCATACAGCCGCGACATCGCCCGCGTCAGCTTGCGCAGCTTGGCGCAGGTACAGCCGAGGCGTGGGATGTCAGGGGGCATGATCCAGGTGTAATTGCACGTATTGACGCAAAGTATAGTGTAGATGCACGTATTTGCCTAGTCCCCGCGAAGGCGGGGATCCATAACACGTTTGAAAACAAACTTGCGTGCGGTTCAGCGAGGGGCTGCAGGCAAAGTCAAGGTCAGACTATGCACGCGGGCAATGGGCCCCCGCCTACGCGGGGGTGCGAATCAGCATTGCCACCGACTCCGCCGCCATGCCCTCTTCCCGGCCCAGGTAGCCCAGCTTTTCGTTGGTCTTTGCCTTGATGTTTACCTGCTGCGGCGATACGCCCAGGTCTTCGGCGATGCGCGACACCATCTGCGGGATATGTGGCGCCATCTTTGGCTGCTGGGCAATGATGGTCGCGTCGATATTGCCGATGGTGTAGCCGGTGGCCACCACCCGGTGCGCCACTTCGCGCAGCAAGGTGCGCGAGTCGGCGCCGGCAAACAAGGGGTCGGTATCCGGGAAGTGCTTGCCGATATCGCCCAGCGCGGCAGCGCCCAGCAGCGAATCGATGATGGCGTGGAGCAGCACGTCGGCGTCCGAATGGCCGAGCAGGCCGAGCCGGTGCGGAATGGTGACGCCGCCGACGATCAGTTTGCGGCCTTCGACCAGCGCGTGGCAGTCATAGCCCATGCCAATGCGAAAGGGAGGTGCCGGGTTGTACGATGCAAGTGCCATGGCGGAGTTTTCTGATCAGTGAATAGGATGGGATAAATAAAGTTCGGCGATGCGCACATCGTCAGGCCGCGTCACCTTCAGATTGCAAGGGTGGCCCTCGACCAGCAATGGCGCCAGACCCAGCGCCTCGACGGCGCTGGCATCGTCGGTAATAACAGTTGCATCGGTCACGCTGGCCAGTGCATTGCGCAGCAGTTGGTAGCGAAACATTTGCGGCGTTTGCGCCAGCCACAGGCCATCGCGCGCGATGGTGCCCACCTGCCCCGCCACATCGCGCTTGACAGTATCGACGACCGGCAAGGCCAGCAAGCTGCCGACCGTGTGCTCGCCGGTGCGCGTGATCAGGCGTTCGATCAGCGCCGGCGTCAGGCCGGGGCGGGCCGCGTCGTGCACCAGAATCCAGTCGGCATCGACCACGGTACCGTGCAGCGCGGCGAGGCCATTGCGTACCGATGCCATCCGGCTGTCCCCACCGCAGCGCAGCACAGTCACGCGCTCTTGCGCGGGAATGACCGTGTCGATGTGCGGATCGTCGGCACTGACGACGATATACGTGTGGGCAATCAGGGGACTGGCGGCAAATGCGTCGACGGTGTGGCGCAGGATGGCTTTACCGGCAACCGGCAGATATTGTTTCGGACCGTTTGCGCCCATGCGCGCGCCCACGCCGGCAGCAGGAATCAGGGCAATGTAGCGGGGAGAATGTGCGTTCATAAAAACATTTTCAAAGGGGCTTGCGGCGCGCCTGACCAATCAGTGACTGTACCTCACCACGGCAAACTTTGCCGAGCCGTGCGTATTCCTGCGGCGAGTCGATGCGCTGCTGCACCACCTCGACCAGCGACATTTCGGCCTTGATATACGGCATCCACTGTGTATCGATTTCGCGCTGCAACAGCGCCCTCGCCTGCCCGCCGGGCGCGTACAGCGGCTTGTTGCCGAAGCGGCGCAACAGCGCGGCACGCACGCGCGTCTCCACCTTTGGCAGATGGTCACGATAGGCTTGCAGATGGCGCATCTCGTGCGCAAGAATTTCGCGGTACGCGCACGAGGACGCGGGAAATTCGCTGCCGATATAAATGATGATGGGAAGATAGTGCACATCGACGTCGATGCGCGGCGCCACGCATTCGTAGCCGCTGACTTTATCGGACAGCATCTTGCCGCCGACACCAATCGACACGCGCGACTCGGTGCGGGTCAGCCCCAGCACGATGCTGTTGCGCGCGCCCTGCTTCATCTGCGACAGCGTACGGTACGAGCGCGTGGAGTCGATGCGAAAACCGTTTTCCTGCGACGACAGTACGGACACGGTCTTGCCGATGGTGTCTTCGCAGCGCACCTGAAATGGCGTACGCGCGTGTGCCACGCTGGTTGCCAGCATGCACGCCAGCACCAGCGTCCATTTCATCAATCTCAGTCCGGCTTCCAGTCGCCGGCCAGAATTTTTTCCAGCCAGAAGGTGCCGATGACCGTTTTCACATCGGTGATCGCGCCGCTTCTCACCTGGGCCAGTAATTCGGGCACGGTGGCGGTGTAGGTTTCAAGGAATTCACCGGCGTCGAGCTTGGCCGGACCGGCTACCAGATTGCGGGCCAAATAGATGTCCAGGTGCTCATCTGAATACGCAATCGCGTTGTGGATGGTGCAGAGGAAATGCCAGTCGTCCGATGTGTAGCCGGTTTCTTCCTGCAGTTCGCGCTTGGCGCAGGCCAGATGGTCTTCGTCAGGGTCGATCTTGCCGGCCGGGTATTCGATGAACACCTGGTTCAGCGGATAACGGAACTGGCGCTCCACCAGCACCGTGCCGTCGTCGAACAACGGCAGCACCACCACCGCTCCCGGATGACGGATATATTCGCGGTGCGTAATTTTGCCGTCCGGCAGGCTGACGCGGTCACGCGTGACCTTCAGGAAACTGCCGTCGTACACGAGCGCGCCGTCGATGCGCGTTTCTTTCAGTTCCATGGAACTCCCGGATCAGTGACGTTGTTTGCGCAGGTAGCGCACGACGAAACCTGGAAACGCCAGCACCACGAACATGCAGCCGCTGATGGCGTAAAACTCCCAGGTTTGCAGAAAGACATTGCCGATGCGCGCTTCCAGCACATAGGCGATCACACCGACAATGAAGTATAGAACGATCAGCTCGGCCAGGCGCACGACAAATGGCTTGCGGCGCCCGCTCCGGTAAGGTACGACGCCAAAGATGGCGTCGTTCACGAACGGCAGATTGGCGAACGCCAGCGCCACGACAATCACCAACCAGCTTGCCAGAGCAACATCCACTGATCAGCTACCCAGTGTCTTGGTCATGGCGTTCATGCAGGCGCCCAGCAGCGCGCCTGGCAACAGTCCCAGCAGGACAACCGCGATACCGTTGATCGACAGCGCCACCTGCATGTCGAGCGGCGTATGGATCGGCGTGGCATCGACTGCCTCGTCGAACCACATCGTTTTCACGACGCGCAGGTAGTAGAAGGCGCCGATCAGCGAGAACATGACTGCCACTACTGCCAGCCAGATCTGGCCACTGGCAGCGACAGCCTCGAGCACCGACCACTTGGCCATGAAGCCCATCATTGGCGGCACGCCAGCCAGCGAGAACATCAGCACGGTCATGACAACGGCAAACCACGGACTGCGTTTGGCCATGCCCTTGAAGTCGGCCAGTTCTTCGGCTTCAAAGCCGGAGCGGGCCAGCATCATGATCAGGCCGAAACTGCCCAGCGTGGTCAGCACGTACGTGATCGAGTAATACATTGCCGCGCTGTAGGCGCTGGCGGCACCGGATGCATCGCCGCCGTCAGGACCACCGACCACGCCGGCCATCAGGCCCAGCAGGACGAAACCCATTTGCGCGATGGTCGAGTACGCCAGCATCCGCTTGATATTGGTTTGCGCGATGGCGGTCAGGTTGCCAATCGCCAGTGACAGCACGGCCAGCACCATCAGCATCTGTTGCCAGTCGTACGCCATCGGCAGCAAGCCTTCGACGAGGATGCGCAGCGTGATGGCAAACGCAGCCAGCTTCGGCGCGCCGCCCAGTAACAACGTAACAGCGGTAGGAGAACCCTGGTAGACGTCCGGCACCCACATGTGGAATGGCACGACGCCCAGTTTGAACGCCAGGCCAGCGACCACGAACACCAGGCCGAAGACCAGGATGGTTGGGTTGGCGGTGTGCGAGCTGGCGACCATGAAAATGTTGTGCAGATCGAGCGAACCGGTGGCGCCGTAGATCATCGAGATACCGTACAGCAGGAAACCGGACGCCAATGCGCCAAGGATGAAGTACTTCATGGCGGCTTCGGTCGAAACTGCATGATCGCGGCGCAAGGCGACGAGCGCATACAGCGACAGCGACATCAGTTCCAGGCCGAGGTAGATCGACAGCATGTTGCTGCCGGAAATCATGATCATCTGTCCGAGCAAGGCGAACAGCGCGAGCACATAAAATTCGCCGCCGAGGTTTCCACTGGTCATGCCGCGCTGCGTTGCATACTGGCGCGAATAAATCAGCGTGACGCCCACTGCCAGATACGTGAACAGTTTTAGCAAATTGCCCATCGGATCCGACACATACATGTCGTGGAACGTCTTGACCGTGAGGCCGGTGTTGTAATCGGCGAACGTGAACAGTGCGCAGCCAACCAGCGTCAGCAGCGAGAGCACGTACGTCAGCGTGCGCTTCTCGCCTTTGAGGAACATGTCGATCAGCAGGATCGCGGAAGCCGCGATCAGCAGGAAGATCTCGGCATACACCGGCGCGAGATTTGGAGCTTCAGTAATAATAGGAGTCATTGAATTCTTACCGTTTTATTGAGGCAGCTTGCTGATCGATACATGGTGCAGCAGGTCGGCAACCGACACTTGCATCGCGTCGGTAAATGGCGCTGGATACAGCCCCATCACCATCACGCCGATGGCCAGCAGCGCGAACATGAAGAACTCGCGCTTGTTGATGTCGGTGAGTTCGTCCACGTGGTGATTGGCAACCTTGCCGAAGATGACGCGCTTGACCATCCACAGCGAGTAAGCAGCGCCCAGGATCAGTGCGGTGGCAGCCAGCAGGCCGATCCAGAAGTGGTACTCGACCGCGCCCATGATGACCATGAATTCGCCGACGAAACCGGACGTGGCTGGCAGGCCGCAGTTGGCCATCGAGAACAGGACCACGAACGCTGCAAACTTCGGCATGCGGTTGACCACACCGCCGTAGGCCGCGATTTCACGCGAGTGGACCCGGTCGTACAGCACGCCGATGCACAGGAACATGGCGCCGGAGATAAAGCCGTGTGACACCATCTGGACGATGCCGCCTTCCATGCCCATCGTGTTGAAGATGAAGAAGCCGAGCGTGACGAAACCCATGTGGGCAATCGACGAGTACGCCACGAGTTTCTTCATGTCCTTTTGCACCAGTGCCACCAGGCCGATGTAGACCACGGCGACGAGCGAGAGCGCCACCATGAGCCAGGCCCACTGGTGCGCGGCGTCGGGCGCGATCGGCAGCGAGAAGCGCAGGAAGCCGTAGGCGCCGAGCTTGAGCATGATGGCGGCCAGCACGACCGAGCCGCCGGTCGGCGCCTCGACGTGGGCGTCGGGCAGCCAGGTGTGCACCGGCCACATCGGCACCTTGACCGCGAAGGCGAAGAAGAAGGCGAAGAAGAGCAGCACCTGCGCTTCCATCGAGAGCGGCAGCCGGTGCCAGGCCAGGATGTCGAAGCTGCCGCCCGACTTGTAGTAGAGATAGATGAGCGCCACCAGCATCAGCAGCGAACCGGCCAGCGTGTAGAGGAAGAACTTGAAGGCCGCGTAGACCCGCCGTGGCCCGCCCCAGACACCGATGATGAGATACATCGGGATCAGGGTGGCCTCGAAGAACACGTAGAACAGCAGCCCGTCCATGGCGCTGAACACGCCGACGAGCAGGCCCGAGAGGATCAGGAATGCGCCCATGTACTGGTTCACGCGCTCGGTGATCACCTGCCAGGCCGAGACGACCACGATGACGGTGGTGAAGGCGGTGAGCAGCACGAACCAGACCGACAGGCCGTCGACACCAAGCAGGTACCAGACGTTGAAGCGGCCGATCCAGGCGTGCTTCTCGGGTAACTGCGAGGCCGCCGAGCCGATGTCGAAGCCGGTGACAAGCGGGATCGTGACGAGCAAGCTCGCCACGGCCGCGAGCAGGGCGAACCAACGCACGGCGCCGGCCCGGGCGTCGCGGCCGAAGGCGAGGAGCAGGATCCCCGACGCGATGGGCAGCCAGATCGCGAGGCTGAGCAAGGGCATGTTGTTCTTGTTCTGCTGCGGCCTATCGGCCGAAGGGGTTGCCGAGGAAGGGCCAGAGCTGCCAGGTCATGAGGCCGATCACGCCGACGATCATGACGAGCGCATACCAGTACAGATAGCCGCTCTGGAACCGCCGCACGACGCCGGCCAGGTTGCCGATCGAACGCGCCGAGCCGTCGATCAGGATGCCGTCGATGACGCCCTGGTCGCCGCCTTTCCACAGGCCGGTGCCGAGCATGCGCGCCCCCTTGGCGAGCACGTTCTCGTTGAACCAGTCGAAGTAGTACTTGTTCTCGAGGATCTCGTAAGCCCAAGAGAAGCGCTTCTGCAGCGCCGCCGGAATGTCGGGCCGGCGCAGGTAGAAGAACCACGAGACGACGACACCGGCGAGCGCCAGCCAGAAGACCGGCCCGGTGAAGGCGTGCGCCGCCATGGCGAGCGGGCCGGGGTACTCGTGGGCGAGCTCTTCCATGGCCGGATGCAGGTTGTTCAAGACCCGGATCGAGCTCTCGAAAAAACCGCCGAACAGCATCGGGCCGATGGTCAGGTAGCCGATCACGGCCGAGGGGATCGCCAGCAGAACCAGCGGCAGCGTGACGACCCAGGGCGACTCGTGCGGTGAGTGCCCGTGGGCACCGGCGGCATCGGGCTCGGCGTGGGTGGCGTGGGCATCGGCGGCGTGGCCCTCGGGCGCGTCGTGGGCGGCGTCGTGCGCCTCCTCGGGCGGGAACGGCTTGTCGCGAAAACGCTCCGGCCCGTGGAACACCAGGAAGTACATCCGGAAGGTGTAGAAGGCCGTGATGAAGACCCCGGCCGCGACCGCGAAGTAAGCGAAGCCGGCGCCGGGCAGGTGGCTCGCGTGCACCGCCTCGATGATCGAGTCCTTGGAATAGAAGCCCGAAAAAAGTGGCGTGCCGATAAGGGCGAGCGAGCCGATCAGCGCGGTGATCCAGGTGATCGGCATGTACTTCTTCAGGCCGCCCATGTTGCGGATGTCCTGATCGTGGTGCATGCCGATGATCACCGAGCCGGCGGCCAGGAAGAGCAGCGCCTTGAAGAAGGCGTGCGTCATGAGGTGGAACACCGCCACCGAGTACGCCGAGGCGCCGAGCGCCACCGTCATGTAGCCGAGTTGCGAGAGCGTCGAGTAGGCGACCACGCGCTTGATGTCGTTCTGGATCACGCCGAGCAGGCCCATGAAGAGCGCCGTGATCGCGCCGATCGTCATCACGAACGAGAGCGCGACGTCGGAAAGCTCGAACAGCGGCGACATGCGCG